>JAQEDJ010000004.1 GCA_027669525.1 Coriobacteriaceae bacterium AM48-5
GCGCCGCAGGGCTTGTGCTCGCCGTGGCGCTTCCGCTTGCGTGTGGACTTTTGACCTGGGAATCCTGCATCTTTGCGGCATGCTTGCGTGTGGACTTTTGACCTGGGGAATCCTGCATCTTTGCGGCATGGTTCACTCCGGCTTGCGCTTCGTGGTCGAGGCATGGGCGAGCTATCAGATTCTCGCGACATGCGAGCTGTGCCGCCAGAGCCTGGCCGTGGCCCGTGCGTTCTCGAAGGGCGGCCTTGTCGCGGCGCGCGAAGCCGTCGGGCTCATCGTGGGACGCGACACGTCTGTTCTCGACGAGCAGGGCGTCGCGCGCGCCGCCGTGGAAACGGTGGCGGAGAACGCGAGCGACGGCGTCATCGCGCCGCTTTTCTACCTTATGATCGGGGGTGCGCCCTTGGGCATGGCGTACAAGGCGGTGAACACGCTCGACAGCATGGTGGGCTACAAAAACGAGCGCTACATCGACTTCGGCTGCGCCTCGGCGCGCCTCGACGATGCGGTGAACTGGATTCCCTCGCGCTTATCGGCCCTGCTCATGATCGCCGTGTGCCCGATCGTCGGGCTCGATGCGCACGGGGCGGCGCGCATCTGGCGCCGCGACAGGCGTCGCCATACGAGCCGAACGCGGCACAGACCGAGTCAGCGTGCGCGGGCGCGCTCGGGCTGCGCCTGGCAGGACCCGCGGTGTATTTCGGCAAGCTCGTTGAGAAACCGACGATAGGCGACGCGTCCCGCGAAATCGAGTGGGGCGACATCGCCCGGGCGACAAGGCTCATGCTCGCCGCGTCCGTATGCGCGCTCGTCGTCTTCGGCGCTGCGCGCGCGGCGGTCGTGCTCGGCCGTGGGGGCGATGTTATGGAGGGAAGACCACGCCGCGCCCGGCTGCCGGGGGATCCTGCGCGCCCGTACGCATGGGGGCAGCGCGCAATCGCTCGGCATCGCTTGTGAAAGGGGCGCCTCCGACCTCATTGACTTCTCGGTGAACGTGAATCCGGCAGGCCCCTCGCCGCGCGCCGTCGCCGCAGCTTGCAAGGCGCTTTCTCGAATCGACGCCTACCCCGATAGGGAAAGTCTCGCCCTCGTTCGCGCCCTAGCGCGCGCCCAGGGCATTCCCGAAGATACTATCGTCTGCGGCGCGGGCGCGTCCGACATCATCTGGCGGCTCGCCGCGGCGGTGCGCCCGAAACGCATCGTCGTGTGCGCGCCGACGTTTTCTGAATATGCGGAGGCGGCATCGTACTACGGCGCATGCGTGCAGGAGTTCCCGCTCTCCGAAGCGGACGACTTCGACGTGCCCACCTCCTTCGCCCGCGCGATCGAGGGGCCGGGAGACGTGGCGTACCTCTGCAATCCGAACAACCCGACGGGGCGCCTCGTCGACCCAGCGTGATCGATGCCGCAGCTTGCCGCTGCGAGCAGGTGGGCGCGCTGCTCGTCGTGGACGAGTGCTTCCTCGGATTTGCGCCCGACGCCCGCGAAAGGAGCGTGGCCGCACGCGCCGCGTGTTCGCGCCATGTGGCCGTGCTCTCCGCGTTCACCAAGCTCTACGGAATGGCGGGGTTGCGGTTGGGATATCTGATCAACGGAAACGCCCAACTCATCGAGGGGATTCGCCGGGCGGGGCAGGCGTGGCCCGTCTCCTCGGTCGCCGAGGCCGCGGGCATCGCCGCCCTGGAAGACATTGAATACGTCTCGCGCACGTGCGATGTATTGGCGGGCGAGCGAGCGTGGCTTTCCCACGAGCTCTCCTCGCTCGGGCTTTCCGTCGTGCCGTCGGATGCGAACTTCCTTTTAGTCCGCACGCCGGCGAAAGACATTCCCGAGCGCCTGTATAAACAGGGTGTTTTGGTCCGCACGTGCGACTCGTTTTCGGTACTGTCCCGTTTCTGGTGCCGCGTCGCGGTGCGCACGCGCAAGGAGAATGCCCGGCTTGCGATGGCGTTCAGCTGCGCGCTTCGGGCGGAAGGTGCATCGGGCGAAGGCGAACCCGACGAACGAGGCGGCGCTTCTTTCAGCGGCGCTATGGCGGGCGCGGATGGCCGAGGCTCGGCGAAGGAGGTCGATACCCGTGGGTAGGGCGAAGCCCATCATGATCCAGGGCACCATGTCGAACGCGGGGAAGAGCCTGCTTGCGGCGGGGCTGTGCCGCGTGCTTTCGCAGGACGGCCTACGCGTGACTCCCTTCAAGAGCCAGAACATGGCACTCAACAGCGGTGTCACGGCTGACGGGCTCGAGATGGGGCGCGCCCAGATCATGCAGGCCGAGGCGTGCGGCATCGCGCCCGACGTGCGCATGAACCCCATCCTGCTCAAGCCTGAAAGCGGCCACCGAAGCCAGCTCATCGTGGCCGGCAAGGCGCAGGGAGCCTTCGCTGCGAGGGACTACTTCGCGCGAAAGAAGGCGCTCATGCCGCAGATTTTGGAGGCGTTCGATTCGCTCGCTGAGGAAAACGACGTCATCGTCATCGAGGGCGCCGGCAGCCCCGCCGAAATCAACCTTGCCGAAAACGACATCGTCAACATGGGGCTCGCGCGCGCCGTGTCCTCCCCCGTGCTGCTCGCGGGCGACATCGACCCAGGCGGGGTGTTTGCCCAGCTCTACGGCACGGTCGCGCTCCTTGCGCCCGAGGACCGCGCGCTTTTGCGGGGGCTTGTGGTGAACAAGTTCCGCGGCGATGTGGAAATCCTGCGCCCGGGTTTGGCCCCGCTCGAGAAGATGTGCGGGTTCCCGTCGTGGGGGTCGTGCCGTATCTTACGCTCGACCTGGACGACGAGGACTCGCTCGCGCCGCGCCTATCTGCCCGCGAGGCGCGCGGCGTCATCGACGTCGCGTCGTGCGTCTTCCGCATCTTTCGAACTTCACCGACTTCGACCCGCTTTCGCGCGTGCCCGGCGTGGGCGTGCGCTACGTTTCCTCGACGACCGATCTGGGCCGACCCGACCTGGTGGTGCTCCCCGGCTCGAAGACCACGCTCGACGACGCGCGCTGGCTTGCGGCTAGCGGCATCGGAGCCTGTGTACGCGCGCTTTCGGGCGCGGGCACGCCGGTGCTCGGCATATGCGGAGGCTACCAGCTTTTGGGAGACGAGCTTTCCGACCCGCACGGCAGGGAAGGCGCTGGCACCGCGCGCGGGCTCGGGCTCATCCCTGCAAGTACGGTGTTCAAGGAGGAAAAGCGCCTCGCCCAGTCGGCACTGCGCATCACGGGCGCCCAAGGCGCGTTCTCGGTGTGGAACGGCATGACGGCGCGCGGGTACGAGATTCACGACGGCGAAACGACCGTCTCCTGCGCCCCTGCAGGCACGATTGGCGGCAAACCAGAAGGCGCGGCCTGCGGAAACGTGTTCGGAACCTATCTCCACGGCCTGTTCGACGAACCGGGGTTGGCGCTCGCCCTCGCGCGCTCGCTCGCGCGCTTGCGCGGCCTGCCCGAGAGCGTCGTGGGTGCTGCGGGCGCAGCGTCCGCAGCCGATCACCGTGCGCGCGAGTTCGACCGCCTGGCCGACGTCGTGCGCGGGGCGCTCGACATGGAGTATGTCTACCGCATTATCGAGGAGGGCGTATGATCCACGTGTATCATGGCGACGGCAAAGGCAAGACCACGGCGGCGATGGGCCTCGCCCTTCGCATGCTCGCCGCAGGCCGCCGCGTCGTCGTCGTGCAGTTCCTGAAAGACGGCGAAAGCGGGGAGGCGCGCCTGCTCGCCGAGCATTTCGGCGTGCCCGTGTTCGCGGGGAAGGTGTCGGACAAGTTTACCTGGTCAATGACGTCGGAAGAACTTGCCGCGACGTGCGAGCTGCACGATGGGAACCTCGCTTCCGCGCTCGCCGAGCTCGAGGGCGCTCAGGAGGGGCTGCTCGTGCTCGACGAGGCGCTCGACGCGCTTTCGAAGGGGCTTGTCGACGAGGCGCTCGTGGACCGCGCGCTCGATATGTCCGCGCGCGGCGTCGAAGTAGCGCTCACCGGGCGCGCGCCTTCCCGCAAGATCGTGGAGAAGGCCGACTACATAACCGAGATGCGGTGCGAGAAACACCCCTACGCTCAGGGGATATGTGCAAGGGAAGGAGTGGAGTACTAGATGGATTCCAAGGAGATGGCGCCCGGCGACATCGAGCGGCGCAGCTTCGAGATCATCACCGAAGAGCTCGGCGGCCGCGCGTTCCCACCGCTCGAAGAACCCGTCGTGAAGCGCGTTATCCACACCACTGCCGACTTCTCGTACGCCGATTCCCTCGTGTTCACCCATGACGCCGCGCACTGTGCGCTCGACGCACTGCGCGCAGGGGCCACGGTGCTCACCGACACGAACATGGCGCTCGCAGGCATAAGCAAGCCCGCGCTCGCGAAGCTCGGCTGCAAGGCCGTGTGCTACATGGCCGACCCTGATGTCGCCGCAACGGCGCGCGCCGCGGGCACGACTCGCGCCGTTGCGAGCATGGACAAAGCTTGTCGCATCGAGGGTCCGCTCATCGTGGCCGTCGGCAACGCTCCCACAGCACTTCTGCGCCTCGCCGAGCTCATGGACGCGGGGAAGATCGCGCCCGCGCTCGTCGTTGGGGTGCCGGTCGGGTTTGTGAATGTGGTTGAGGCGAAAGAGGAGCTACTCGCGCGACGCGTGCCGGCCATCGTCGCGAGGGGTCGCAAGGGCGGCTCGACCGTGGCGGCCGCCATTATGAACGCGCTGCTCTACCAGATCACGCGCCCAGGCGGCCCGAAGTGACGGCGCCCGCATCCGCGCCGGCGCTGCGCATCTTCGCCGGCACCACCGAGGGCCGCCTTCTGTGCGAATGGGCGAGCGGGGCGGGCATCCCCGCCCGTGCCTACGCGGCAACCGAGTACGGAGGCGAGCTTTTGGGCGAGCTTCCGGGCATCGAGGTGCATGCGGGCAGGCTCGACGATGTCGACATGGAGCGCGAGCTTTCCGGCGCGCGCATCGTCGTCGACGCCACGCACCCCTTCGCTACGCTCGCAAGCGGCAACATCCGGGCCGCTTCGCTCGCCGTGGGTGCACGATGCCTGCGCCTTGCGCGCCCAGCCGAGGCGCTGCCCAAAGGCGTCGTGTCGGTCGCGTCGATCGCCTGCGCGGCGCGCTTTCTCTCCGAGAACCCGGGTCGCGCGCTTCTCACGACGGGGAGCAAGGAGCTTGCTCCCTACACGCGCGTCGCCGATTTCGCGGAGCGCTTCTTCGTGCGTGTGCTTCCGCTGCCCGGTGCTATAACGAAGTGCATCGACGCGGGTTTTCGCCGTCGCACGTCATCGGCATGCAGGGGCCCTTCACCCGCGAGCTCAACGAGGCGATGCTTCGGCAGGTGGGCGCCCAGTGGCTTGTGACCAAGGACTCGGGAACCGTAGGCGGCACGGCTGAGAAGCTCGCCGCAGCGCGCGCCGTGGGAGCGCGCTGCATCGTGGTCACCCGTCCCGCCGAGGGAGGCGGGGCCTTTCGCTTCGGGAAGTAGAAGACGCGCTCTTACGAGAGTTCGCGCGCTAGGCGCTCGCCGCGCCTGCGCGCCCTCCCGCCCGCGAGGAGGATCGCCTCGAGCAAGCTCGACCCTTACAAGCCCGTCATCCACCAATAGCTCGAGGACGACTCCCGGAACTGGCGCAAACAGCCCTTCAATAAGTTGCGGTGAAATAGTGTCTGTTTTTGCTGCTAGATAGCATTTTCAGTCCCTAATTCACCGCAACTTGTTGGTGGTGGCTTACTGGTAGCGTAGGCACTCCACCGGATCGAGCTTTGCCGCGCGGCGAGCGGGATAGAAGCCAAAGATTACGCCAATGCCGACGGAGACGGCGAAGGCCAGCAGCACCGTGGCGATTGAAAAACTCGGTGTGATTTGCCCGCTGGCTCCGAGCTCGCCAAGAATCCCGGATCCGGAGGCAAACATCGCGAGACCCCAGGCCAGCAGATAGCCTATCAGGACACCCAACAGTCCGCCGGTGACGCACAGCGCCGAAGACTCGGCCAAAAACTGCGCAGTGATATCGCGACGACTGGCGCCCAGAGCGCGGCGGATGCCGATCTCTCGAATGCGCTCAGTCACGTTGGTGAGCATCATATTCATAATGCCGATACCGCCGACAAGCAGCGAGATGCTGGCGACAGCACCCATGATGAGCGAGAACGCGCCCATAAATGAGTTGAGCGCATCGATGGCGCTTTTCATGGATGTCGCCGATACGCTGTCGTACTCATCCTCCTCCTCGATGCCCTTCATCGCGCGCACCTTGGACTCGATGGCCTTACAAAGCTCATCCATGTCCGTGCCCTCGGCGGCAAGTGCCGTCACGCTGGGGAATGAAGGATTCTCGTCGCCAAACAGCCCAGCGATGGTTTCGCGTGGCATATACAGCGTGAGCGAGCCCATGGAGTCGCTGCCGCCATCAATCACGCCTACAATCTGCACCTCGCCGCTGGACACCTTGATGGTTTTTCCCAGCGCATCCTGTTCGTTGCCGTAAAGCTGATCGGCGCCGCCGCGGCTGATGAGCGCCACGCGCGAGCCTGCCTTTGACTCGACATCGGTGTAGGTGCGCCCCGCAACGAGCTTGCTGGCCCCCACGGCATCGAGCATGTCGCTATCGACACCCTGTGCCATGACGGTATAGCTTTTATCGCCGGTCTTGTACTCGGTATACGCGCTGTCGACAATGCCGATCTGCTCTATCTGCGGCACCAGTTTTTGAAGCTTCTCGATGTCCGACTCGGTGAGTTCTTGCGACGAATAGATTTGCACCATGCGCGCCGCATTGAGGCCCAGACTGTTGACCAGGCTGTTTTGGATGCCGCCGATGAGCGAAGTCATGGCGATAACCGAGGCGATGCCGATGACAATACCCAGGATGGTGAGCAGGCTGCGCCCCTTGTTGGCTTCGAGCGAGTGAAGGGCTTCCTGGATGAGATCGCGGGCGCTCATGCCACCACTCCTTTCGGCAGGTTGGCGGAGGCGGAAATCATGGGCAGGCTATCTACGGCGCTGCGCAGTGTCCGCGGTGCATGTGGAATATACGCGCCGTCGTGAATGCGACCGTCGCGGATGGTCACGGCGCGGTCGGCCTCGGCGGCGATGCCGGGGTCGTGTGTGATAAGAACGATGGTTTTGCCGCGCTTCTGGAGCTTATGGAAGGTCTCCATCACAAGCGCTCCGGTAGCGGAGTCCAGGTTTCCCGTCGGCTCGTCGGCCAGAATGATGGGCGGGTCATTGACGAGGCGCGCGCGATTGCGACGCGCTGCATCTGTCCGCCCGAGAGCTCTGATATGCGGTGGTCCCAGTGGTCGACCGGCAGCGTGACGGCCTGCAGCGCGTGCACGGCGCGCATCTCGCGCTGGCTGCGCGGCACATTGGTGTAGGACAGTGGCAGCATGACGTTTTCGATCACCGTCAGGCGCGGCAGCAGATTAAAGCTCTGAAAGACAAAGCCGATGCTCAGCGCTCGCACCTCGGTGAGCTCGTCATCGTCGAGCTCGGCGACGTTGAGCCCTTGCAGGAAGTATTCGCCCGCCGTCGGTTTGTCCAGGCAGCCCAGGATGTTCATGAGCGTCGACTTGCCCGAGCCCGAAGGGCCGGTAATGGCGACGAACTCGCCGGGTTCTACCGCCAGGCTCACGTTATGCAGGATGTGGGCGCAACCGGCCTCGCTCTCAAAGATGCGGTGCACGTTGCGGATGTCGATAACGGGACGCATTACATGCCCTCGTCGGCAGACATACTGCCCGAATCCGCGCTGTAGCCGCCGTCAGCCGTTGCGTCCGCTCCGGTGTCCATGACGAGGGTGTCGCCATCGCGCAGCTTGGTAACCGGCACGTTGGGGTTGATCTCGTTGCCCTGGTCGTCGCGCTTGACCTGCGTCTTACCGACTACAGCCTCGTTGTCGTTTTGCGTCACGACGGTCACCTTCACGCGGCGCGTCTTCTTGCCTTCCGAATCGGTGGCCAGATTGACGTAATAGTGCTCGCCATCTTCGGTCATCAGCGCCATGGTCGGCACCATAACCACGTCGTCGAGCTTCTCGGTCACTACCGAGACCTCGGCAGTCATACCCGGCTTAAGGCGACTGTCGGGTGCTTCGATGAGGATGTCGACGTTAAAGGTCACGCTGCCGCCGCTACCGGAGCCGGAGTCAGAGTTTGCCACCGAGGCGATAGCCGTGACGGTGCCCTGGCTCACGATATCGGGAAACGCGGGATAGGTCACGTTGGCGCTTTGGCCCACGGCAATTTTGGCGATATCCTTTTCGCCCACCTGAACCGTCACCTTCATCTTGGACAGGTCGGCGATTTGCATGCACTGCTTGCCGCCGCTCGTGTCGCCTTCGCCCATGATCGTGCCTCCGGTCACCGTGGCACCGACTTTGGCGTTGAGCTCGACGATGTTGCCCGAACTGGGGGCCTTTACGGTGCGCTCGGCCGCCTTTGCAGTTGCCTGCTCCAGCGTTGCCTGGGCCGAGGCGAGGTTGCGCTGGGCGGTCGAGACGGCATTTGCGTTGGCGTTTGCGTCCGATGGGCCGGTCGATCCGTCACTGTCCGTTGTCGGTGCGGCCTGTGCGGCCGCGAGTGCCACCTTTGCATTGTTCAGGTCTTCCTGGGCGGCCGCGACCGCGCGCTGCGCCTCGGAAACAGCGCTATCGAGCGCGTCGTTCTTAATGGTCATGAGTACGTCGCCTCGTTGACGCTCTGTCCGGCCTGCACGTTGATCTTTTCAACCGTACCGTCGACAGAAGGGGAGACGACCGATGCGAGATGGGCTTAAGCTGCCCCTTGGCTTCGACTGTGGTGGTAAACGTGCCTTCGGTGACCATGTCGGTCACCGGTCCGTTGGTGCCTGCGGGTTGCGCGTTGATGACCAGCGTTGCGATGATGGCAATGAGCGCGATGGCAACAACGACACCGACGGCGATACCGCGTCGGATGAGCTTTTTGCGCCGACGCTCGGCACGCTTTGCCTTGAGCTTTGCATAGGCTTCTTCATCGGAAATCTCGGCGGTATCGTTCGTGCGTCCGCTCTGCTTTTCGGCATGTACGTTTGTAATCAAAGGAATCGTTTCGGTGGCACCTTCGGGCGTGTACTCGGCATCATCCGGGCCTGGGGTGATGGTGGGGACATTCGGCATAGCGTCTCCTTTATAGAAAGTTCCTCAATAAGTATATGCGCCGTCGCGTAAGGCGGGCGCATATGGCGGATTCTTTCGGAACTGTTAGATTGGTCGCAGCGGCTCCACGTTGTGGGAATGCGCGCGTTGCACTACGAGTGGACAACCACGCACAGGCCGACTTTGATGCAGTCGTGAAGTGCCTTTGCATCGGCCAGGCGCAGGTTGATGCAACCGTGGCTGCCGCACCACTTGTACGACTCGGCATTATCGAAGCTCTTGTCGTTTTGCCAGGTGGCGTCGTGGAATCCGACCATATTGCCCTCGAACGGCATCCAATAGCTGACCGGGCTCTCGTATTTGGGCTTGCCGGTCTCGGGGTCCTTGGCACCGATAAGCTTGCTGGCGCCATTGTTGCTGTTGATCTGCCATACGCCCTCGGGGGTGGCGTCCTCTCCCGGCTTGCCAGAAATAAAGTTGGCCTCCCAAACGATATTACCGTTCTCGTCATAGTAGCGCGCGTGCTGCTCGGACAGATCGACGTCGATATACGCCTTCCAGTCGGGCTCTCCCTTTGCGGTAAAGGTGTCGGCCTTCTGGGAGTACTTGATCTCGATTTCGCCGGTCTGCTTGTTGTTAATGGCGTCCTCGACCTGCTTGGCGAGCGAGCTGCTGTCGATGGACCAACCAAAGTCACCGCCTTCGACGGCACACTGCTTGCCATCGGCGCGCGTCCACCAGCGAGTGGAGCCCACGGTATTAAAGCCGTTGGCGAGCTCGGCTGCCCAACTGCTGATCTGCGACGTATCGAGCGTGGGGTTGGCCGGATCGGCAAAGCTGATCCACTGCAATACGGAGCTGCCATCAACCTTGCCGGCATCCTCGCCGTTGAGTTTGAGGGTCACGTTGACGCCCAAGAAGTTGTTGGCGGCATCGCATGCGGCCTGAATCTGATCATCGGTCAGCGTTCCATTGAGCGGCTCATAGGCATCGTTGCCGAGCTTGGAAAGATCTACGGTCTCGGCCAGCGAGGCAAGCTCGAGCTCGGCATACTTAATGACATGCTCGCGGTTGAGTTTTTCGTTGGAGCGCGCCTTCTCGACGGTAAACTTGCCGGCCTGCTCGTCATAGGAGCTATTGGCCTCGAACGCGCCCGAACGCCCCTCGTTAAACTCGTCGATGGCGGCGCCAGATCCTTCTCAAACTGCTTTTGGTCAAAGGTGTCGGAGAGCATGGACAGGTCGACGTCTTGATCAAGATCGACTTCGTTGGAGCTAGCGGTTGTTTTGGTCTTGCCGCTTAAGGATTCTACAAGGCGAACCGGCCATACAATGGCTTCGTTGCGGCTGATAATCTCTTTTGCGGCAGCTTCGCCGTCGACAATGGGCTCATCGGACTCGGGCTGATAGGTCCAGCTAAAATCATCGCCTGTCACGGTGAGCTTATAGTGCTTCCAAGCCGAGTTGACCTTGGTGGCGGCAGACGAAGCGTTGGAGAACGAGACATCGACGCCGGCGATAGTGGTGTTGGGGTAGGCTACCTGCGAAAACGCTACAACGCCTACGATATAGACAATGACGATAAGACCCAGAACGACAAAGAGCGTCGTCTTTTTGCCCGACTTATTGTTCTCGGCGGGTTTGCGTGCGGGGCCGCGATCGCCTCGAGCGTGCGTGGGGGGCTGCTTGGGCGCATTGCCATTTGCCTGGCGCTGCTGATGCTGCTTGTTCGGACGTTGGGAAACGTTTGCCGCACCTCGCTGCTGACCGCGGCTCGGCGCGATAGGACGCGGCGACTGAACGCCGCCGGTGTGCCTGCTCGGCTGCTGCGGATCGGGAATCAGTTGAGTTCGATCGTTTTGCGACATCGTATGCATATCCTTCGGATTTCGCCTTGCGGCTCATCGTGTTTTTACTGGGCTTGCATTATAGCGATTACCTAGTTGATTGTGGTATGGAAACGGTGGCATTCAAAAGAGGTGGGACATTTGTCCCACCTTCGAGTCGTTCTTTGTCGCTATCCGCACACACCGCATTTTGCACAGGCCGAAAGTGCGGCCGGAGCCTGCGCGATGCCGCCCTTTGCCGTCTCGCGCAGCGTGGCCGGCAACGCGTGGCCCACCGAGAGCACGACGTGCGCCATCTGGTCAAACGGCACCAGGCTCTTAATGCCGGCGAGGGCAAGCTGTGCGGAGCTAAAGGCGGCTGCCACACCGATGGCGTTGCGGTTTTGGCAGGGCACCTCCACGAGGCCACCGACGGGGTCACAAACGAGGCCCAGCAGATTACTCAGCGCGATGGAACTGGCATCGAGCGCCTGCTCGGGTGTGCCGCCGAGCATCTGCACCAGCGCGGCGGCAGCCATGGCGGCCGCACTTCCTACCTCAGCCTGGCAGCCGCCCTCGGCGCCGGCAACGCAGGCGCTCGTGGTGAGGTTGAGGCCGATGGCGGCGGCACAGTAGAGGGCGTCCATGACCTGCTCGTCGTCGAGCGGAAGGTGATCGGCGTCCATGACCTGCTCGTCGTCGAGCGGAAGGTGATCGGCGAGCGCCAGCACGCAACCGGGGACGACGCCCGCAGAGCCGGCGGTGGGGGCGGCGACGATCACGCCCATGGTGGCGGAGCGCTCGAGCACGGCCATGGCGCGTGCTACGGCTTCGGTCTGGACGGCTCCCATTAAGCTGGAGCTCAGGTCGTTGTTGCCGGTGGCGTCGACGAGTTTAGCCTCGCCGCCGATAAGCCCGCCGAGCGAGCGCTGCGGATTGACGATGGGGGCCGTGGTCTCCTCGCGCATGACGTCGAGCACGCGGCGCATGGCGGCGACGGCGTGCGCCTCACCGGTCAGGCGTGCTTCGCGCACGGCCATGACGGCGCCGATGTTGAGCCCCAGTTCCTTGCACGCATCGATCAGCTGCTCGCCGTCGTCGAAGATTTCCTTTGCCGAGACGCCGGGGGAGAGCGACGAGGCAGAACCGGGGAGCTCGATAAAGGTCGCGTAATTGACATTGTCGAGCTTGCGTACCATGGGGATAACGGTGTCGTCGGGCGCGCGTCGGTCTCAAAGACGGAGTAGGCCTGGCCGCCCACTTCGGTGCGGTAGGTGCGGCAGAAGGCGATGTTCACATGGGCGTAGGCGAGCAGGTTGGTGAGCGCTGCGAGCACGCCGGGGACGTCCCGGTGCGCCACGAAGAGCGTGGAATACATGCCCGTGATGTCGACGCCGACGCCGTTAATGCGGCTGATGCGCATCTTGCCGCCGCCCAGGCTCTCGCCGCGGACCTGTGCCGTGGCGCCCGTGTCGTCGACCATGTCGATGTCGACGGTGTTGGGGTGGATGGAGGCGTCGTCGCCTTTGATGTCAAAGTGATATTCGAGGCCCTGCTCGCGTGCGAGGTCGAAGGCCTGCTTGATGTTTTCATCATCGGTGTCGAGGCCTAGGATGCCAGCGACGAGTGCGCGATCGGTGCCGTGGCCGCGGTAGGTATGGGCGAAGGAGTTCCACAGGCCAAAGGTGACTTTGGTGATTCTGCCTTCCAGCAGGCTGGCGGCAACTTGGGCGCAGCGCAGGGCGCCGGCGGTGTGCGATGAGCTGGGGCCGACCATGACGGGGCCCAAGATCTCGAATGCCGAGGTCGTAGCTAGTGTTTGTGGCTTGCCTGCCATATGCGCTCCTGTTCTATCCCGTCGTCCCGAGGGGCGGGGCATACTCTGTCCCGCCGTTCCGAGGGCTTTAGTATTTGGTCGCCTGCTCGGACAGTCCTGCTCGCACGGAGGCCACATTGAGTGGCCTCCGGCTCGTGCGGAACTCGCGATCGACCAAATACTAAAGCCCTCGGAACTTAGGATACATGGTTGGAGTCGCTCTGCTGCGAAATTTATCGGCCTGTGACCTATTCCATGTCTCAGGTCGGCTCATCTTCACCACCTTTAAATAAAAAAGAAGTACCGGTTGGAGCCGGTACTTCTTTTGGTGCGTTGTTATTTGGCCGTGGCTTTTCTCGTTAGCTTACAGGCCGCAGGCTGCTTTGAGTTCGTTGACTCGGTCGGTCTTCTCCCAGGTGAAGTCGGCGTCTTCGCGGCCGAAGTGGCCGTAGGCTGCCGTCTTTTCGTAGATGGGGCGACGCAGGTCTAGGTCGCGGATGATTGCGCCGGGCGCAGGTCGAAGGTCTTCTCGACGGCCTCGACGATCTTGTCCTCGGCAACATGCGCGGTACCGAAGGTGTCGACCATGATTGAAAGGGGCTTGGAAACGCCGATGGCGTAGGCAAGCTCGACTTCGCAGCGGTCGGCCAGACCGGCGGCGACCACGTTCTTGGCGACCCAGCGCGCGGCATACGCGGCAGAGCGGTCGACCTTGGTGCAGTCCTTGCCGCTAAAGGCGCCACCGCCGTGACGGCCGTAGCCGCCGTAGGTGTCGACGATGATCTTGCGGCCGGTCAGGCCCGTGTCGCCCATAGGCCCGCCCACGACAAAGCGTCCGGTGGGGTTCACGTAGATGTCCGCGTTGTCCCACGGCATGTTCTCGGCAGCCATGACTGGCGTGATGACGTGCTCGATCAGATCGGCCTTGATCTTGCCCATGTCCTCGATCTCGGCGGCATGCTGCGTGGAGATGACGATGGTCGTGACCTCGACGGGCCTGCCATCTTCGTAACGCACGGTGACCTGGGTCTTGCCGTCGGGGCGTAGATAGGCCAGGGTGCCGTCGTGGCGCACGGCTGCTAGGCGCTCGGCCAAGCGGCTGGCAAGGTAGTGCGGCATGGGCATTAAGGTCTTGGTCTCGTTGGAGGCGTAACCGAACATCATGCCCTGGTCGCCGGCGCGATCAGGTCGATCGGGTCGGTGGTAGCGCCGGTCTGGGTCTCGAAGGACTCGTCAACGCCCTGGGCGATATCGGGCGACTGCTCGTGGATGAGGCTCATAACGCCGCAGGTGTCGCAGTCAAAACCGAACTTGGCGCGGTTGTAGCCAATGCGGCGGATGACGCCGCGGGCGATTTCCTGTACGTCGACGTAGGCCTGGGTGCGAATCTCGCCGGCGACGATGACGGTGCCGGTGGTCACGAGGGTCTCGCAGGCGCAGCGGACGTTCTCCACGTTGGCAGGCACGCCGTTGGGGGCGATGTAGCCCTGCTCCTGGAGCTCTATTTCTTTGGCGAGGATTGCGTCGAGGACGGCGTCGCTGATCTGGTCAGCGATCTTATCGGGATGACCTTCGGTTACCGACTCCGACGTAAAAACAAAGGACCCGTGTTGGGGCGGGATGGAACGAAGTTCTTCTGACATGATTGTCCTTTCAAAAACGTGTCCCGGCGACCGTTACCATTCCGCCGGGCTCTCTATGCAAGGGCACATCATAGCGCGTAAATCAAACATTCACACCCTTTCCGCACCTACTCATTGGGGACAGACTTAAATGACCAGCCTTACCGAAGAGTGTCCTCAACGACCAGTCGTTTAAGAACGTTCCCAACGACTGGTCATTTAAGTCTGTCCCCAATGAGTAGGTCGGTGCCCTTTGTGCGGAGGTTGCTTTGATGCTTTATACTGGTGCGGTTAGACATCCATCCTGCAATCGAGGAGATTTCCATGGCATCAGACGTTCGCGTCCGCTTTGCACCCTCACCGACGGGCAAGCTGCACATCGGCGGCGCCCGCACCGCTATCTATAACTGGGCTTTCGCCCGTGCTAACGGCGGCACGTTCATCCTGCGCATCGACGACACCGATCCCACCCGTTCCACCGACGAGAACACGCAGATCATCCTGCGCGCCATGCGTTGGCTGGGCCTGGACTGGGACGAGGGTCCCGAGGTGGGCGGAGACTTTGGCCCCTATGCCCAGACCGAGCGCCTGGACCTGTACAAGCAGGCTGCCCAGAAGCTTTGGGACGAGGGTAAGGCCTATCCCTGCTTCTGCACCAAGGAGCAGCTCGACGCCGATCGCAAGGCCGCGCAGGAGCGCAAGGATCCCTTCCAGGGCTATCAGCGCCGTTGCCGCGATCTTGATCCCGAGGAGGCCCGCCGTCGCATCGAGGCCGGCGAGTCCTACGTCCTACGCATCAAGGTGCCCGAGGACCGCGGCGACGTCGTCATCCACGATGCCGTCCACGGCGAGGTGACCTTCGACGCCAAGGAGCTCGACGACTTTGTGATCTTCCGCTCCGATGGCACGCCCACGTACAACTTTGCGACCGTCGTCGACGACGCCATGATGAAGATCACCCATGTCATCCGCGGCGACGACCACCTGTCCAACACCCCGCGTCAGGTCATGGTCTACGAGGCCCTCGGCGCGCCCGTGCCCACGTTCGCCCACATCTCCATGATCCTGGGCGCCGACGGCAAGAAGCTCTCCAAGCGCCATGGCGCCACCTCGGTGGAGGAGTACCGCGACGCCGGCTACCTTTCCGACGCCTTCGTCAACTACCTGGCGCTGCTCGGCTGGTCGCTCGACGGCGAGACCACAATCATCCCGCGCGATGTCCTGGCCAGCAAGTTCTCGCTCGACCGCATCTCCAAGAACCCGGCGACCTTCGACCCAAAGAAACTCGACTGGGTCAACGCCGAGTACATCAACGGCATGTCCGATGCCCAGTTTGCCGACGAGATCATGGTCCCCGAGCTGCACGAGGCGGGTCTCATCGAGGGCAACGTCGAGTACGGCGAGGACTGGATCGACGCGCTTGCCGCAATCGTCAAGCCGCGCACCAAGATGCCGGCCGACGCCGTGACCGTCGCCGCTCCCATCTTCGCTACGGTCGAGACGCTCGAGTATGACGAGAAATCCGTTAACAAGGGCCTGGCTAAGGAAGGCATGGGCGTCATTCTGGATGCCGCCAAGGCCGCGCTCGAGGGCGTGGACAAGTGGACTGCCGAGGCCATCGACGCCGCGCTTGAGCCGCTGCCCGAGCAGATGGACCTTAAGAAGCGCGTGGTGTTCCAGGCCGTGCGCGTCGCCGTCTGCGGCAACATGGTGAGCCCCCCGCTGGGCGAGACCATGGCGCTCGTCGGCCGCGACGACTGCCTGGCACGCATCGACCGCGCCCGCACGATGGCGCTGTAACAGTCGCGCAGACGCATGCATCTGAGCCCCGCTCACCACGAGTGGGGCTCTTGTTTCTAAAGACGTATGGGATGGGAGGCACAGAGACCATGGCTGAGCAACTGTCACTGTTTGGTTCGCCCGAACCGGAGCAAGCTCCCGTGAAGCATGTCCGCGCGGCCAAGCAGGCCAAGCTCGACCCTGCGCCAGAGCCTATTGCCGCCTACGCGAGCGTGGTCCTCGATATTCCCGCCCGTGCTCTGTCCGAGCCTTTTGCCTACGGCATCCCGCAGTCCCTTGCCGGCGAGGCCCAGATCGGGTCTACGGTCCTGGTCCACTTTGGCAACCGTGCCGCCGCGGGCTATATCGTTGACATTGCGTCTGAGCTCGGTGACTTGCAAGGCAACAGCGCCCTCGATTCTGCTCGCATAAAACCCATCGAGCCATCCTCAGCAAGCCGCTCTTTACCGCCGAGGCTGCCCGCATTGCGCGTTGGATGAGCCGCGAGTATGTCGCGACACTTTCCGAGTGCCTACGCCTGTTTTTGCCTCCGGGCGGCAGCCCGCGGGTCGTGAAGGGCAATGACGGGGCATGGGCGGTTGAGCGTCCGGCCGTCAAGCCTATCCAAAACCGTTGGGTGATGCTTACGCCCGAAGGCTTTGACTATACGCCACCCAAGACCGCCGTCCGCCAGCGTCAGCTTATCGAGGCGCTCCAGTGCGGACCGGTCACGACGCGCGACCTCAACCTGCTCTACAACAGTATGTCGGCTACCATCAAGGCGCTCGAAAAACGCGGCGTCGTGGTGGTGGAGGAACGCCGTGCGTGGCGTGGCTGCAGCGAGCAGACCACGCTGTCCTCGGCAAGCGGCAAGGCGCCGGTCTCCCTTACCAACGGCCAGCAACAGGCACTCGCGCAGATTGAGCGCGCCCGTCTGGACGCTCATGGCGACGTGGTGTTGGTCGACGGCGTCACCGGCTCCGGCAAAACCGAGGTTTACCTCTCCGCTATCGAGCGCGTGCTCGCGGCAGGCCGCTCGGCCTGTGTGCTGGTGCCCGAGATCTCGCTGACGGCCCAGACCGTCGGCCGCTTCCGCTCGCGCTTTGGCGAGACGGTCGCCGTGTTCCATTCGCGGCTTTCGGCCGGCGAGCGCCTGGACCAGTGGGATATGGTCGCCAGCGGTGCTGCCCGCGTGGTCGTCGGCGCCCGCTCAGCGCTCTTTTGCCCGCTTGGCGACCTGGGCCTCATCATCATCGACGAGGAACACGAGACCAGTTACAAGCAGGGCTCCAGTCCGCGCTACCACGCGCGCGAGGTGGCGGCCGAGATGGCGCGGCGCTACCGCTGCCCGCTCGTGTTGGCTCCGCCACGCCTTCTGCCGAGGCCCTCGACCGCTGCCGCCGTGGCACGTATAACGGTGCCACTTGGACTCGTGTCGAGATGCCGAGCGCCGGGACACGCCGTGCTGCCCACGGTCCGCATCGCCGACCTGCGCCGCGAGTTTTCGCGCGGCAGCCGCTCCATGTTTTCAAAACCCTTGATGGAGGGCTTGGAGCGCGTGGTCGAGCGCCGCGAGAAGGCCGTGCTGCTTCACAACCGCCGCGGTTTTGCGCCGTTTTTGATGTGCCGCGAGTGCGGCTGCGTCCCCACCTGCAACCACTGCTCAACCGCGCTCACGTATCACGAGCGCACGCATACGTTGCAGTGCCACACCTGCGGTTCGTCCTGGCGCGTACAACCCTATCCGGCGCCCACGAGCCGTTGCCCCAAATGCGGCAGCCGCTATCTGGCAAAAATGGGTCTGGGCACGCAGCAGATCGAGGATGCACTGCACCAGATGCTGCCCGAGGATGTCGCCATCATTCGCATGGACGCCGATTCCACGCGTGGCAAGGACTCGCATAAAAAGTTGCTCGAACAGTTCGATGCCGCCGATTGCGCGGTGCTGCTGGGCACCCAGATGATCGCTAAGGGCCTCGACTTTCCCGAGGTCACGCTTGTGGGTGTGGTCAATGCAGACTTTGCATTAAAGCTGCCCGATTTTAGAGCGGGGGAGCGCGCCTACGATTTGTTAGAGCAGGTCGCCGGTCGTGCCGGTCGCGGTGACCGCCCTGGCGAGGTCATCATCCAGACCTACCTGCCCGAGGATCCGGTCATTCGTGCCGTCGCTGAGCACGACCGTTCGATCTTTACCGACTACGATCTGGACCAGCGCCGCGACGCGCTGTACCCGCCGTTTGTTCGCCTGGTCAACATCTTGGTGTGGTCGGCAAACCGAGACGACGCGCAGGACTACATTGGGCGCATTGCAAAGCTTCTTAAGCGCCGCTGGCATGCCGCCGCGCCCGACTTTTTGCGGGCGGGGAGTGCCGTGCCGCAGGTGCTGGGCCCGGCTTCGTGTGTAATCGAGAGAGCCAAGGACCGTTATCGCTTCCACCTGCTTGTGAAGTCGCCCGTGGGGTACCATGTCTCTGATGATATCGATGCCTGCCTCAAAGAGGTGGGCTCTGTGCGCGGCGTGAGCGTGAGCGTTGACGTCGACGCCTATGATTTGATGTAACAACCCGAAAGGATGGCCATGGAAGCCAACGGAATCGTACTGTCGCCCGACCCTCGTCTGCGCCAGGAGTGCGCCGTCATTGAGGAAATCACCCCGGCGATCGAGGCGCTTGCCGAGAAGATGAAGAAGATGATGTTCGAGAACGCCGGCTGCGGCCTGGCTGCCCCGCAGATCGGCGAGCTCATTCAGCTCGTCACCATCGACTGCGACTATACCGATAAGAACGACTACGACCCGTACGTGCTCATCAACCCTGTCATTGTTGAACAGAGTGACCATCTGGTGCCCTATAGCGAGGGTTGCCTTTCCATTCCTGGCATTAGCTGCGAGATCGAGCGTCCCGATCACGTTGTCGTCGAGGCGTATGACCTGGATGCCAACCTGATCCGCTATGAGCCACGGGCGATCTGTTCTGCGTGTGCCTGCAGCACGAGATCGATCACCTGCACGGCAACACCATGTTCGAGCGACTGAAGCCGATGCAGAGGATCAAGGCCGTCAAGGAGTACCAGGACGCCCTGGCCCGCGGCGCTCGACCGGGCGAGACGGAGTAGGTCCCACCGTCCCCGGTGCTGAGCGCCCACATATCATCCCGTGCTCAAACATTCTCGCTTTGCTGCGAAACTGCGCGCGGGACGATATGTGGGCGCTCAGCACCGGGGACTGCGTTGTTCTGGCTCGGTTCGCCCGGGTGCCGTCGGGCCAGGGATGGGCGTCTTCGCTGATGGGTGCTTTGCTGAAAGAGCTGCTTTTATTGCGGCTCTTTCTTTGGTTTTGGGTATATTTGTTCTTGTTGAAATGTTATTGCGGATGGGCTGGTGATTTGGCTTTCCGCTGCTCTTTGTAGCCGTCTCGGCTTTGGTTGAGGGGAGATGTCCTTTATGCGTATTGTGTTTATGGGTACGCCTGATTTTGCTGTGCCTTCGTTGACTTCGCTTGTTGAGGCTGGGAACGAGATTGCGCTTGTTGTTACTCGTCCTGATGCTGTTCGTGGGCGTGGTAAGAAGCTTGAGCCGTCTCCTGTTAAGGCTAAGGCACTTGAGCTGGGATTGCCGGTTATTGAGGCTAATCGTATGACGCCTGAGGTTGTTGAGACGCTTCAGGCTGCCCAGGCTGACATTTTCTGCGTGGCTGCTTATGGCTGCATTTTGCCTGATAACGTGCTGCATATGGCGCCGCTTGGTATTGTGAATGTTCATGCTTCGCTGCTGCCTCGTTGGCGTGGGGCAGCTCCTATTCAGCGTGCGATTCTCGCTGGTGATGAGGTTGCTGGCGTTTCTATTATGCGCATCGGGCATGGCGTTGATACCGGCGCTTATTGTGCCCAGGCGTCTACGTCGGTTGCCGGTAAGCATGCTGAGGCGCTGACCATGGAGCTTGGTGAGCTTGGCGGTAAACTGCTTGCCGATACGCTTCCTTCTCTTGCCGATGGCACCGCCGTGTGGACTGAACAGGATGAGGCGCTCGTTACCCATGCTGCCAAGATTTCTAAGCAGGAGATGCGCCTGGATCCGCACATGGCGGCGCTTGATTGCGTGCATCATGTACTGGCCTCGTCCGATACCGCGCCTGCTCGTTGCGTGATTGCCGGCAAGACCGTGCGTGTGCTCGATGCTGCGGCGGCTGATGTGTCGCTTGGCGAGGGTCAGGTTCTCGTTCAGGCTAAGCGTGTTTACCTTGGCCTTTCCGATGGCTCGGTTGAGTTGCTCGAGGTTAAGCCTGATGGCAAGCGTGCTATGGCCGCTTCTGCTTGGGCTGCTGGCCTGCAGGGTGCCGATCTTATCTGGGGTGTTTTGTCATGAGCAAGCTGTCTCCCGCGCGCAAGCTTGCGCTCGATGTGCTGATGGAGGCCGATCGCCGCGGCATGTACGCGCGCGACGTGCTCTCGTCCCGTGCTTCCGCCAAGGCCATTGACCAGCGCGATTCCGCTTTTGCCGCCCGCTTGGCGCTGGGTGTAGCCGCCACGCAGGGTATTTTGGACGAGCTGCTCGATCAGTTTCTCGATAAGCCCAAAAAGGTTGCGCCGCGCGTTCGCATGGCGCTTCGTATTTCTGCCTTCGAGATGCTCTACCTGCATACGCCTGGCCGCGTTGCCGTAAGTCAGGGAGTTGAGCTGGTTCGCTGCGGTGCTAAGTCTGCCGCTGGCTTGGCCAATGCTGTACTGCATAAGGTTGCGGATAACGTTGAGGACTTTGCTACGGCGTCCGATGTGAATGAGTCTGAGCGACGATTGGTTCGTCTGTCGCGTCTGATGGGTCTGCCGCGCTGGCTGTGCGCTCGCATTATGGCATCCTTCGACACGCCAGAGGGTGCGCTCAACTTTGCCGGCAATCTGGCGCCCGCGCCGCTGGCTCTGCATGAGAACGCCTTTGCGACTAATCCTGATCCGTATATCTCGCAGCTCGTCGCGCCTGTCTTCCCGGGCTGTCATGCCCCTGTTGATGCCCAGGTTACCGTTTCGTCGGGCGTATTTGAGCGCGCTGCTGCCGTGGCCTCGGATCTTAACGCCCAGCTCATCGCCACAGCTGCCACGCGCCCTGGAAGCTGCCTTGAGATTGGTGCCGGTCGTGGCACCAAGACCTATGTGATGATGTGCCAGGCCAAGCGTGCGGGCTATGAGCGTCAGCATACGGCGCTCGATTTGCATGATCGCAAGTGCGATCTGAATCTCGCTCGCCTGCATAAGGCCGGTATTCAGGGCGTTCGTACGGTTTCGGGTGATGCCTGCGAGCTTGATGAAGTACTGACGTCGTTTGATGCCATGCTTGGCAAGCCGGTTAAGTTCGACACGGTCTTTATCGATGCGCCGTGCTCTGGCACCGGCACCATGCGTCGTCATCCCGAGATCCCTTGGCGCCTGACCGAAAAAGATGTGACGGTTGAGCTGCCCAAACTGCAGCTTACGATGCTCAAGGAGGCTGCTGCCCGCGTGGCTGCCGGCGGCGAGCTTATCTATGCCACCTGCTCGGTCTTTGATGAAGAGAACACGCAAGTCGTGGATGCGTTTTTGGCTTCTCCCGAGGGCGCAGGTTTTAGCTTGGCACCCCTCTCCGAGGCGCAGATTCTGCAGTTACCCGAGTTCGAACAAGCCAAGAAGCTCGTCTCCGTACGTCAAAACGACCGCGGACTTTTCCAAAGCGTCCCCGTAAACGCCGACTCCTACGACGGCCACTTCTGCGCCCGCCTGGTCCACAAGTAACGACTAAGTTGCGGTGAAATAGGGATTGAATAGCGGCTTCTGCCCGCCAAACAGTCCTTATTTCACCGCAACTCATAAGGAAACCTGGGCAGCTAAAGAATCAGCCCCGCGATTGGTGTTGGTCGCGGGGCTGATTGGTTTCTAGTGGCTGTGCGGGCAGTTGGCGCAGCAGCCACTCGTGGCGCTGGTGCTGGAGCCGCCGCTGCGCTGGTCGGTGTTGTAGAAGCCGCTGCCCTCAAATTTAATACCGCTGGCCGAGAACGTCTTGGCGGCCGGAGCGCCGCAGCTGGGGCACACGACCTCGGGAGTCTCGGACATAGGATGCTCAACCTCAAACACGTTGCCGCAGCTCGAGCACTTGTAATCGTAGCGCGCCATAATACTTCCTTTTCAGCACAAAGCGGGCAGATTACTCTGCCCGCAAAAATTCAAACGTCTGTAACTGTACCCTATATCGGGGGTTTTATCACGCTTCGCCCCAGAATCTATGCGTGTTGCGCAGGAGCTGTGCGGTTTTGCCCTCAGCGGCCGCAACGTCGGCCTCGTCAGCCTGCCAGGTCCAGTTGCCCGTGGCCACGCCCGGTACGTTCATGCGCGTGTCGTCGCCAAGCCCCAGCACGTCCTGCAGCGGCATCATCACCAGGGGAGCGTCGCTTGTCAGCGCGTCGCTCATCAGCTTGGCTGCCACCTCAACACCGCTCGGCTCGTCGCCGCCCGCAAAGGAGCGCGTGCACCAACCCGCGAGCGTCGACGTGTCGTGAGTCGATGTGTACAGGATCTTGCCGGGCGTAGGGTGCACGCCGCAACGAACGTCGTAATCGCTAAACTCCAGTACGTCCATACCGGGGAAGCCGCAAGTCGAAGCCATGGCGCGAACGCCGGGCGTCAGGTAGCCCAGGTCCTCGGCGATAAAGTTGAGCGGCCCCAGCTCGTCATAGGCGGTCTGGAACAGGTCCTTGCCCGGGCCTGCCAGCCAACGCCCGTCGGCGCAGGCCTTACCCGCGGGAATGCTAAAATAGCTGTGGAAGCCCAGGAAGTGATCCAGGCGCACGCGGTCGTAGAGCGAAAACGCACGACGTAGGCGATCCATCCACCAGCTATAGCCGTTCTGCTTCATGTGGTCCCAGCGGAACGTCGGGTTGCCCCACACCTGGCCCTCGGGCGCAAAGTTGTCGGGCGGCGCGCCAGAAATCTCAATCGCCTTACCGGTATCGGACAGCCAGAAGTTCTCGGGCTCGCTCCATGCATCGGCCGAATCGTCCGAGACATACATCGGGATATCGCCGATGACCTCGATGCCCTTCTTGTGCGCATAGTTCATAAGCTCGCACCAAGCCAGGTCAAAGCGGTACTGCATGTACGCCTGAAGCTCGGCCTCGTCGTGGAAGCGCTTGTCGTCAATCAGGTGCTCGTTGTAGCGCGCAACATCTGCCGGCCAATCGTGGCGCGACTCGCCCTCAAAGTATTTCTTGACGGCCATGTAGACGCAGTACTTCTCGAGCCAATCGGCATTGCGATGTTTAAACGCGGTGTACAGCGGATCGGCATCCTCGCCGCCACGGGCCTTCCAAGTTTCAAAGTCGGCCGCCAGCTCCTCGTGGCTTTCGGGCAGCAGGTCGATATTACCTGCAAAGGCCGAAGGACCGGCGTAAGGGGAGCGGAAGAAGTCCGTCGGGTTGACAGGCAGGACCTGCCAGTAGCGCATGCCCATAGCGGCCAGATGGTCGATAAAGCGACGCGTGGGTGCGCCGATCGTACCGGGCTTGCCGTCATCGGTCGGTACCGAGGTGATATGGCACACAACGCCCGCGCCGTGATCGAGCGGCTCCTGCAGGCGCTGCTCGGCATGGTGATAGATGATCGACGAGCCCAGCGGATACAAATCGAGCGTGACCGTGCCATTGTGGATCTCGCACTCGTGACCGCTGATCACGTCACTCGCGCATTCGTCGAGCGCCGGAATCGTCACGCGGTGCGAATTGCGCAGACTACGGTTAATGATAACCGTCGCGGACTCGCCATCCCTGCCCGTGCGGTTGTATGCCAGCACCTCGTCGTTGAGCGCGAAGGCCTTGATCTCGCCGTCGATCATAAACGGCAGTGCGCGGCGTACGGCGGAGGCGTTTTTGACAATAGCCAGCGTGTCGAAGTCGTGCAGTTGGTCCTTGGTCGGCAGGGTGCGGCGGTTGCCCGGATCGGTTAGACCCTCCAGGCCGTACTCATCGCCATAGTAAATCGAGGCACGCCCGGGAACGTCATCTGCATGAGCGTTGCGAGCCAAAAACGGCTCTTGGCCAGGCCCATCGAGTTCTCGTCCAGACGCCATTTGCTGCGCTCGCACTCGGGCAGCTGCGACTCATCGGGGCCGCCGCCGAGCACCGAGATAATGCGCGGACGGTCGTGGCTCGAAAGCAGATTAAGTGCGCAGGACAGGGCCTCACGGGGATAGTTCTCGCGCAGGGTTTCGATATCCTCGGCTGCCTGGTAGGCGTTCTTGTAGCCCATCAAAAAGCCGATGACCATATCGCGGAAGGGGTAATCCATAGCAGAGTCCAGCTCGGAGCCTTGCAGATAGCGGCGCAGATGGCCGTAGCTGATCTTGTTGGAGGCGTCTTCCCAGACTTCGCCGAGCAACAGTGCATCAGGCTTCTCGGCGAGCACGGCCTTTTTGATCTCGGCTAGGAAATCGTCCGAAAGCTCGTCGGCCACATCGAGGCGCCAGCCATGAGCGCCGGCACGTAGCCATTTACGGATCACGCCGTCCTTGCCCAGGAGCCGCTCGCGTACCAGCTCAGAGCTCTCATTGATGGCGGGCATATTGCCCACGCCCCACCAGCAGTCGTATGAGCCGTCCTCGTGGAAATAAAACGCATCGCGCCATGGCGAATCCTCGCTCTGCCACGCGCCCACGCCGGGGTAGTTGCCGTAGCGGTTGAAATAGATCGAGTCGTCACCCGTATGGTTAAAGACGCCGTCCAGAATGATGGAGATGCCCAGCTTCTCGGCCGCCTGGCACAGCTCGGTAAAGTCCTGCTCGGTGCCCAGGATCGGGTCGATCTTGGTGTAGTCGGCCGTGTCGTAGCGGTGGTTGCTCGCGGCTTCAAAAATGGGGTTGAGGTAGATGGCTGTAAAGCCCAGCTCGGCGATGCGAGGCAGGTCTTCCTGGATGCCCTTGAGCGACCCGCCGTAGAAGTCCCAGGTTTTGATGGAGCCGTCTTCGGCGCGCTCGTACACGGGCGGCTCGTTCCAGTCCTCGACCATGCGGCGCTGGACTCCGTTGCGTGGTTTTTCGACCTCGGCCAGCGTGCGCTCGCGCCAGTTTTCATCTCGGGCGTAGCGATCGGGGAAGATCTGGTAGACCA
Source organism: Coriobacteriaceae bacterium AM48-5 (assembly GCA_027669525.1). GTDB lineage: Bacteria > Actinomycetota > Coriobacteriia > Coriobacteriales > Coriobacteriaceae > Collinsella. The sequence goes on from JAQEDJ010000004.1 coordinate 25,260, forward strand.
TGCCACGCTCGTACCACTCGGGACGCACTTCGCGGTGCTTATAGACGGTAATCTGGAAGGACGGCACCTCGGCGTAGTCGTAAGTTACGCCCTCGCCACCGGTGCGACCCTGCGGTGCGCCCAAGCGGACCTCGGGCTGGCCCTCGATATTGCAGATAAAGCTGTACCAGATAAGACAGGACTCGGTACACTCAAGCTCTACGGTATAAATGCCGTCGCCCTCGTGCGTCATGGGATACCGAGACTCACCGATCTCATCGACCCAGGTGCGCAGCGTAAGCGTTGCCTGGTTGGGGTCGGCATCCTCCAGAATCACGGAGAGCGAAAGGGTAGTTCCTGTGGTCACAGCGCCAAACGGAGTGCGAAACTGCGGCAGACGGCTGTTGTGAATCAATCTCATAATACGGTCCAGTTCAATAGAATCACGGCCTGCGGGCCATGGCTTTACGCACAAGTTGTAAGTATATCTGTTGTACACAGGCTGTATAAACAACATCCGTTTACCATCGGCGAACGGTTGTCCTAGAAAATCGTTTTACCACTACCTACAGAGAAGGGGCACCCAGTTGGAGCGCCCCTTGCTTAGGGTTTGATGAGGTTTTGAATCGTCTGCGTACTAGCGGCGCTTGCGGGTGGCCGTTGCCTTGCGGACGGAGGTCTTCTTGGTCGGAGCCTTTTCCTCGGTCGCGGCGACGGGGGAGACCGGGGCCTTCTTGGCGGGCTCGGGCTTGGCCTTTACCTCGGCCTTGGGCTCCTCTTTAGCGGCAGCGGGCTTGACCTCGGCTGCCTTCGGCTCAGGCTTGGCCTTTAGTGCGGTCTTGTCCTCGACCTTAGCCTCCGCTTTGGGAGCAGCAGCCTTGGTCGTAGACTTCTTGGCCGTCGTCGTTGCGCGCTTGCGCGTGGTGGTCTTGGCGGCCGGCTTGGCCTCGACGGTTACCTTGGCCTTGGATTCGGCGGGCGTCTCCTCGACTTTGGCGGCCGGCTTTGTGGCTGCCTTGGTTGTGGCGGCCTTCGTGGTCGTCGATTTCGTTGTTGTGGTCTTCTTGGCAGCTGTTGCCTTCTTGGCGGTCGCGGTCGTCTTCTTGGTAGCGGCCTTGGCCGGTGCCTTTGCCGCAGCCTTAGCCTCGACGGCGTCGGCCTTTACCTCGGGAGCAGCCTCGGCTTCGGCGGCCTTCTTGGCAGCTGCGGTGGTGCTCTTGCGCGAGGTCGTTGTCTTGACAGCGGTGGTCTTGGTTGCCGTCGCCTTGGCCTCTGTGGCCTTCTTAGCCGTCGTCTTACGAGTCGTGGTCTTCTTAGCTGCAGGCTTTGCAGCTGGCTTGACCTCGGACTCTGCCTCAGGAGCAGCCTCAGCCTTCACCTCAGACTCGGCCGTAACGGGCTCAGCTTCAACCGGCTTCTCTTCGGCCTTGGGCTCCTCAGCGGCCACCGGCTCAGCAACAGCCTCAGGCTCGTCGACAACAGCCACCGGGCGCTCGATCTCCGGGTGCATAAAGAAGTACAGGTCCAGATACTTATCGGCCGAGCGCGTCCAGCTAAAGTCCTGGCTCATGGCCTGCGTTACCAGCTGGTTCCAGGCGTCGCGGTTATCCCAGAACAGACGCGCCGCGCGGAACACGGCGTCGCCCATCTCGTCGCCGTTAAAGTTGGTAAACGAGAAGCCCGTGCCTTCGCCGGTAAACTCGTTATACGGAATCACAGTGTCTTTCAGGCCGCCGGTCTCGCGCACGATAGGCAGGGTGCCGTAGCGCATGGCGATGATCTGCGACAGGCCGCAGGGCTCAAACTTGGAAGGCATTAGGAACATGTCGGCGGCGGCATACATGCGCTGCGACAGCGCGGGATCGAACTCGATGCGCGCGGCCATGGTGCCGGGGTACTTGTCCTGGAAGTAGCGCAGGCCGTCCTCGTAGTCCCGGTCGCCGGTGCCCAGCACCGCCACCTGCACGCCGCCGGCCAGAATGCGGTCGAGCGCGTACATGACCAGGTCCATGCCCTTTTGGCGCGTCAGGCGCGTGACCATCACCATGAGCGGGCGGTCGTCGCGAACCTCGAGCCCCAGCTCTTCCTGCAGCTTGGCCTTGCACACGGCCTTGCCGGAGCGGTCTTCAACCGTGTAGTTGGCGGCAATGCGCTTGTCGGTCGCCGGGTCAAAGCCTGTCACATCAATGCCATTAAGGATGCCCTGCAGCGCGTACGAACGCTCGCGCAGCACGCCATCCAGGCCCTCGCCAAACTCGGGCGTCTGGATCTCGTTGGCATAGGTGGGGCTCACCGTGGTGATGGCGTCGGCATAGCGCAGGGCGCCCAGCATGTAGTTGATGCTGCAGGCGTCGCAACGCAGCTGCGAGGCGGCCGCCGGAATGTGCGCCAAACCCAGGATGTCCTCCATCACGGTGTCGCTAAACTGGCCCTGGAACGCCACGTTGTGGATCGAGAACACGGTCTTGACGCGGTCATACAGCGGCAGGCCCTGGTAAAACTCGCGCAAGAACACGGGCGCCAGTGCCGTCTGCCAGTCATTGCAGTGCAGGATGTCACACTCAAAACCGGCCGGCAGGTGCTGCAGACTCTCGGTGATGGCCTTGGAGAAAAACGCGAAGCGCTCGCCGTCATCAAAGAAGCCGTACGGATAGTCGCGCGCAAAGTAGCGCTCGTTGTCGATGAACATATAGGTGACGCCGTCGTGCTCGAGCTTCTCGAGCCCGCAGTACTCGTTGCGCCAGCCCAGGCTCACGTAAAAGTCGGAGAAGTGCTCCATCTGCGCCTTGTACTCGTCCTTGATGGTGGCGTACTTGGGCACCATCACGATGACCTCGGCGCCGGCGCGCACAAGCGCTGCAGGCAGCGAGCCCGCCACGTCGCCCAGGCCGCCGGTCTTCACAAACGGTGCGCACTCGGCCGAGGCAAACACGATCTGCATCTTTTTGCTGGAATCAGCCATATTGTCTCCCATGTTGCAATTCGAGAATAGCCGCCTGGCACAAACCGGGCGGCTATTCTACATGTTACGAGCGATGTTGCGGTGCCAACGTTAACGTACGATGGTGGTGTCGGAAGTTAACGGAGCCTTGCCCAGCACCAGGATGTTCTCGGGCGTGCCGCGAAGCTCGGTGTTGGTGGGAACCACGTTGTTTTTGTCCAGAATGGCATTCTCAACACGGGCGCCGCTCTTGATGATGCAGCTCTGGTTGATGATCGAGTTGGTCACCGATGCGCCTTCCTCAACCACGACGCCGCGCGACAGGATCGAATTGCGCACGGTGCCCTTGATGATGCAGCCGGCCGAGATGATCGAGTTGCAGGCGTGGCTGCCGGTCGCATAGCGCGAAGGCGGAACGTCGTGGGCCTTGGTCAGGATCGGGCGCTCGGGGTCAAAGAGCTGGTCGGCCACAGTCTGGTCGAGCAGGTCCATGCTGCGGCGATACAGCGACTTCTCGCTAAACACGCCCACGACCTCGCCCTTGTACTCGTAGCTGCACACGTCGATGTTGCCAAAGTCGCCCTGGAGAGCCTCGAGCAGGTCCAGATAGTCGGCGGCCTGGTAATGGTCGATAATCTCGAGCAGCGTCTCGCGGTTGACGATGCAGCAGTCCATGGACGCGTTGTCGCCGTACACGACGCCGGCGCTCACGCCCGTCAGGCGGCCGTTCTCGTTAATCTCGAGCTTGGTCTCGTCATCGACGTTGCGCGTGGCCTTGCAGTACACTACGGTCATCTGGGCGCCGGAGTTCTCGTGCGCCTCGATGATGGTGTTGAGGTCCATGTTAAAGATGATGTTGGTGCCCATCATCACGACATAGGGCTTCTCCGAGCGCTGGAACAGCGTCTTGTTGGAGATGATGTCGCGCAGCAGGAAACGCATGCCGCCCTTGGTGGTGCCATACGCGTTGCCGGGCACCATGAACAGGCCGCCCTTCTTGCGGTCCAGGCCCCAGTCCTTGCCAGAACCCACGTGTCGATCAGCGAGCGGTAGTTGCCCGGCATGACGACGCCGACGGTCTTAATGCCGGCATTCATCATGTTGGACAGCGGAAAGTCGATCAGGCGGTAGCGGCCCAAAAACGGAACGGACGCGATGGGGCGGTCCTTGAGCAGGACGCTGCCGTAGGTCGAAGAGTAGTTAGCGGTGATGTAACCGATGGCCTTGCGATTGATCATCGGATCATTCCCCCTTCCCGATAACGACGTCATTTCCAACGACGGCCGTATCCTTGGTGGTATCGACAGAGCCGAGCTTCACGCCCTCTTCGACCGTGGAGTTCTCGCCCAAAATAGCGCGGCAGATGTGCGCGCCGCTCTTAACGTGCGCACCCGGCAGCAGCACGGAGTCCTCGACCACGGCGCGCTCCTCGATGATGACATCGGTCGAAAGGATCGAGTGGCGAGCGGTGCCGTAGATCTTGCAGCCGTTGGAGACCAGACAGTCGTCCAGGCGGCCGTCCGGACCAATGTAGTGAGGCGGACGCGTGGTGATGTTGGACATGATGGGGAAGTTCTTGTCAAACAGATCGAACTCGGGGTTGTTGCCTAGCAGGTCCATCGAGGTCTCGTGGAAGCTGGCGATGGTGCCGACGTCCTTCCAAAAGCCGTGGAACTCGTAGCTGTACAGGCGCTTGTTCTCGCCGAGCAGCTTGGGGATGATGTCCTTGCCAAAGTCGTGGCTCGAGCGCTGGTCCAGAGCGTCCTCCTCGAGCGCCTCGATCAGCACGTCGGCCGAGAAGATGTAGATGCCCATGGACGCGAGGTTCGAATCGGGCTTCTCGGGCTTCTCGGTGAACTTGGTGATGCGGCCGTCCTCGGGGTCGGTGGTCAGGATGCCAAAGCGGCTGGCCTCCTCCCACGGCACGGGCATAACGCTCACCGTGAGGTCGGCGTTGTTCTCAATGTGCGTCTTGAGCATCTTGCGGTAGTCCATGCGATACAGGTGATCGCCCGAAAGAATCAGGACGTACTTGGGGTCGTTGGCCTTGATGTAGTCGAGGTTCTGCGTAATGGCGTCGGCCGTGCCCGCATACCAGGCGCCGCCGGTCTGCGTCTCGTACGGCGGCAGGATCGACACGCCGCCGTCGCGGCTGTCCAGATCCCACGCCTCGCCGGAGCCCACGTAGGCATGCAGCAGGTAGGGACGGTACTGCGTCAGAACGCCCACCGTGTCGATGCCCGAGTTGGAGCAGTTGGACAGCGAAAAGTCGATAATGCGGAACTTGCCACCAAAGCTAACCGCCGGCTTGGCGATCTTTTGGGTGAGTGCCCCCAATCGGCTGCCCTGTCCTCCTGCGAGGAGCATCGCGATGCATTCTTTCTTACTCATCGATTTCTCCTTCTGTCATCGATGTTCCTAAACCCATTAGCGACGGGCGCGGCGCTCGGTCGCGCCCGTCGAATAATGCCGTGCTGCAAAGGGAGCTCGCGCGCTTTATGCGTGCCAGATCTCGTCGCGATACTCGCGAATGGTACGGTCGCTCGAGAACCAGCCGGAGGAGGCGGTGTTGAGCAGGGCCTTGCGGTTCCAGTTCTCCTGGTCGCCGTAGCTGCCCGTGAGGTTCTCCCATGCATCCACGTAGCTACGGAAGTCAGCCATGACTAGGTCGGGGTCGTTGTTGTTCATGAGCTCGTTGTAGATGCTCTCGAAGTTGCCCGAAAGACCCGCAAACGTGTTGTCCTTGAGCTCGTCCATCACGCGGCCCAGACGCTCGCGGTCGCCGTTGAGGGTATCCCACGCAAAGTAGCTGTTGGATGCCCAGAGCTTCTCGACCTCGGGGGCGGTCAGGCCAAAGATGGCCTCGTTTTCGCGGCCGGCCAGGTCGGCGATCTCGATGTTGGCGCCGTCGAGGGTACCCAGCGTAATGGCGCCGTTCATCATGAGCTTCATGTTGGACGTGCCCGAGGCCTCTTTGCCGGCCGTGGAGATCTGCTCCGAGATCTCGGCAGCGGGGTAGATGAGCTGGGCGTTGCTCACACGGAAGTTGGGGATAAAGCAGACCTTCATGACCTCGTTGACGCGGGCATCGTTGTTGATGACGTCGGCAACGGAGTTAATGAGGCGGATGGTCTCCTTGGCAAAGGTGTAGCTCGAGGCAGCCTTGCCACTAAAGATGAAGGTCGTCGGCGTCACGTGGAAGTTGGGATCGGCAATGCGACGGTTGTAGATGTCCATCACCTTCATGATGTTCATGAGCTGGCGCTTGTAGGCATGGAAGCGCTTTACCTGGACATCGAAGACGGTGTTGGGGTCAATGACCAGACCGGTCTCGGCCTTGACGTAGGCGGCAAGGCGCTCCTTGTTAGCGCGCTTGGAGGCACCTACGGCCTTCAAGAACTCGGTGTCGTCCTTAAACTCCTTGAGTTTCTCAAGCTCAAAGGCGTCCTTGAGCCAGCCGTCGCCAATGGCCTCGGTCACAAGCTTGGCGTAGGTGGGGTTGGCCTCGGCAAAGAAGCGACGGTGCGAGATGCCGTTGGTCTTGTTGTTAAACTTCTCGGGCGTCAAGGCATAGAAGTCCTTGAGCACGATGTTCTTGATGATGTCGGAGTGGATCTTGGCCACGCCGTTAACGCTATGGCTGCAGATCACGGACAGGTTGGCCATGCGAATCTCGCCGTCCCACAGGATGGCGGTCTGGCGCAGACGCTCCTGCCAGCCCTCCTGCGAGGTGTCGAACGACTCGTGCCAACGACGGCTGATCTCGTCGATGATCTGGTACACGCGGGGGAGGAGCTTAGAGAACGTGCCGATGGGCCACTTCTCCAAGGCCTCGGGCAGGATGGTGTGGTTGGTGTAGCTCACGACCTGCGTCACGATGTTCCAGGCGTCATCCCACTCAAGCTTCTTCTCGTCGATGAGGATACGCATGAGCTCGGGGCCGCACATGGCGGGGTGGGTATCGTTGGTGTGGATGGCCACAAACTGCGGCAGCAGCTCCCAGTTCGCGCCGTGCTCCTTCTCAAAGGTGTCGAGCAGGCTGTAGATACCGGCCGAGACAAACAGGTACTCCTGCTTCAGGCGCAGCAGACGGCCGTGCTCGCCGGCGTCGTTGGGGTAGAGGATGGCGCTGATGGCCTCGGCCTCAGCGCGCTCGGCATCGGCCAGAGCATAGTCGCCGCGGTTGAAGGCTCCAGATCAAAGTGCTCCTCGACCGGCTCGGCGGCCCAGACGCGCAGCTTGTTGACGGTCTCGCCGGCATAGCCCACGACGGGGATGTCATAAGGGACAGCCAGGATGTCCTGCGTGTCCACCGTGCGGTAGAACGTGCGGCCGTTCTCCTCAAAGCCCTCAACATGGCCACCAAACTTGATGGTCACGGCCTTGTCCTGACGACGGACCTCCCAGGGATAGCCGTGGGTGAGCCACTCGTCGGTGGCCTCGACCTGGCTGCCGTTGACAATCTCCTGCTTAAACAGGCCGTAGCGGTAGCGCATGCCGTTGCCGTAGCCGGCAATGCCCTCGGCTGCCATGGAATCCAGGAAGCACGCGGCCAGACGACCCAGGCCACCGTTGCCCAGGGCCGGATCGGGCTCCTGGTTCTCGATGACGGACAGGTCAAAGCCCATGTCGTCGAGCGCCTCGGCGACCATGTCGCGCACGCCAAAGTTGAGCAGGTAGTTGTCGAGCAGGCGGCCGATCAAAAACTCGATCGAGAAGTAGTACACGCGCTTTTTGCCCTCGGCGGTGACGCGGGCGTCACTCTTGGTGGCAACGGTGCGCGCCTTCTCGGCCACGAGCTTGGCCAGGGCGTTAAAGCGGTCGAGGTCGCTGGCGGCCTCGACGCTCTTACCGCTGATGCTCATGACGGCATCGCGATAGAGCTCGGTAAACTCCTGCTTGTTGTCGAAGATCTTATTCATACGTTCCTTTCCCCCGGGGATGTTTCTCCCGGAACGGTTATGACTTGTATCCTACGCCTCGTCGGGGCGGGTAATTACAGCTGTAACGGTTTTGTTACTCATCCTTGGCAGACGGCTTAACAGAAGCAGACTTGGCTTGGTAGCGGCCTTTTTGGCAGCCGGTTTCTTGGCTGCGGCCTTAGCAGCGGGCTTTGCGGCAGCCTTGGCCTTGGCCTTGGTCGCCGTGGCCTTCGCCTTAGCCGGAGCCTTCTTGGCAGCCGCAGGCTTAGGCTTCACCGAGGACGTGCGCTTCTTGGGCGCAGCCTTGGGCTCCTCGACCATCGACGGCTTATAGCTGCTGGGACCGCGGCGCTTAAGCACCACGCCTGCCAGGCCAGGCACCTTAATCTCAATAGAGTCCATCTGCCGTTCCAGGGATAGGGCTCGCTCGAGCAGGTGTAGGGCTCCTTGCCGGCATAGCCGCTGCCGCCAAACTCGGGACGGTCGGAGTCAAAGATGACCTCCCAGTCGCCCTCGCGCGGCACGCCCACGCGGAAGCTCTCGTAGCTCGCTGGGTCAAAGTTGATCAGAATCACCAGGTCGTCATCTACATCCTCGCCCTGGCGCACAAAGCTCACGATGGACTGCTTGGAGTTGTCCGCATCGATCCAGGTAAAGCCGTCGTCGGTGTAGCCGCGCTCGTACAGGGCGGGCTCGGCGGTGTACAGGTGGTTGAGCGCTTGATGAACGCCTGATGATGACGGTGAGTCTCGTACTCCTCGGTCAGGAACCACTGGATGGACTCGTAGTAGCGCCACTCAATAAACTGGCCAATCTCGTTGCCCATAAAGTTGAGCTTGGCGCCGGGGTGCGTCATTTGATAGAAAGCCAGCGTGCGCAGGCCGGCAAACTGACGCCACCAGTCGCCCGGCATACGGCCGATCAGCGAGCATTTACCGTGCACGACCTCGTCGTGGCTCAGCGGGCAAATGAAGTTCTCGGTAAAGGCGTACATGATGGAGAACGTGAGCAGCCCGTGGTTGCCGGGGCGCCACGGAAAATCGGTCTGCATGTAGTGAAGGGTGTCGTTCATCCAGCCCATGTCCCACTTGTAGTGGAAGCCCAGGCCGCCGTCCTGCGGCGGGTAGGTCACGAGCGGCCACGCGGTGGACTCCTCAGCCATCATCATCACGTCAGGGAAGTGGGCCTCCACGGCGCAGTTGACCTGGCGGATAAACGCGCTGGCGTCCAGGTCCTCCTCGGTACCGTACTTGTTGAACTTCTTTTGGCCGGGATCGTCGATGCCAAAGTTGAGGTACAGCATGCTGGACACGCCGTCCATGCGAATGCCGTCCACGTGGAAGTTCTCGAGCCAGTACAGCACGTTGGAGACCAGGAAGGAGCGGACCTCGCCGCGGGCGAAGTCGAACTTGTGCGTGCCCCAGTTGGGGTGAATCTCATGCTCAAACAGCATGTGACCGTTAAAGGTGGCAAGGCCGTGGGAGTCGGCGCAAAAACCGCCGGGCACCCAGTCCATGATCACGCCAATGCCCGCCTTGTGACACGCATCGATAAAGTGCATGAGCTGCTGCGGGTCGCCATAGCGCGACGTGGCGGCATAGTAGCCGGTCGTCTGGTAGCCCCAGGAGCCATCGAAGGGATGCTCCATAAGCGGCATGACCTCGATATGCGTGTAGCCCATGTCGTGCACGTAGTCCACGAGCTCGACCGACAGGTCGTCGTAGGTGTAGAACTCGCCGCGCTGCGCGGGGAAGGGTCCATGGGACCGGGGTAGTTGCCGTACTCGTCCGGCTCGCCCTGTGGCGCGTCGCCGTGGCGCTTCCACGAGCCAATATGCACCTCGTAGATGTTAAGGGGCTGCGACATGTGGTTATGACTGGCGCGGCGCTTGAGCCATGCGGCGTCGTTCCACTTGTAGCCATCGAGGGTCCACAGCACGCTTGCCGTTCCCGGAGCACTCGGCCTTGAAGGCGTACGGATCGGCCTTGTAGAGCTTCTCGCCCTCGTTGGTCTCAATGAGATACTTATAGAGCTGACCTTGTTCTGCGCCAGGAATAAAGCCTTCCCAAATAGCGCTCGTATGCACGGGCACCAGAGGGTTGGCTTCCTCATTCCAGTCGTTAAATTCGCCAATGACATGGACGCTCTTTACGTCGGGCGCCCAAACGCAAAAGCGCCAACCGCGCGTACGGTTCTGCGTGTCGGGGTGCGCGCCCATCTTTTCCCAGCTGCGCTCCCACATGCCAATGCCAAACAGGTAGACATCGTCCTTAGAGAGCTCCGGTGCGTGCGGGGCGGCTTTACGGGTAGCAGGCTTTTTGGTTGCTGGCTTTAGCTTTGTATCGCTCACGTTTGATCCCATCATGACGCGGCAGCGTGTTGCCTTGGTGACTAGATGCGAAAGGTCCAAGGCTGCACGAATCGAGGGGACGGCGATAGTTCTATGATTCGTTCCACCTCGCGTGCTCGGTGGAACTTTCGGCACGAAATACGATAACACCTGTTCGTTACTTTTATGGAGAAAAGTGGATTTGCGGCGGTGTTTAATCGGCGAGCGCCATGTTTAGACCACTGGCAGAATTGCGATGGTAAAACTCTTGACAGTTTTACCAATTAGGGTTTCAAGATTGTTAGTTTGACGTTTGGTAAAACGTTTTTAGCAGGTTGTTTACCATTTGACATCGAAAGGTATGTTTATGTCCCAGACCGCCGCCCACAATGTCGCTTTTATTTTCGATTGCGACGGCACGCTGGTAAATAGCACCCCCGTTTGGGCCCATGCCCAGCCCGAGTTATTGCACCGCCACGGTGTTGACGTCACGGTCGACGATTTTGCCCAGTTTGAGCATTTGTCGCTCGAGGACGAGTGCCAGGCCTACCACGACACATGGGGCATTGGAGCGAACGGCGAGGAGCTGTATCGCGAGCTGAGCGACATCCTGATCGATGGCTACTCCAAGGTGCCACCGCGCGAGGGGCTCTTGGCATTTTTGGAGCAGGCGAAGGCGGCGGGAATTTCCATGTGTGTGGCTACGTCCACGCCGGCCGAGTTGGTGCAGTCCGCGCTCGCTGGTGCCGGGCTCGACGCTTACATGGAGTTTGTTACCACGACGGGCGAGGCGGGACGCTCCAAACAGTTCCCCGATGTGTACGAGCTGGCGCTGCGCCGCCTAGAGGAGCGCCACGGGCACAAGTTTGAGCGCGCGTGGGTGTTTGAGGACGCCGTCTTTGGCCTAAAGAGCTCTGGGGTCGCAGGCTTTAAGCGCGTTGGCATCTATGACCCGCACGGCCGCATGAAGCGCGACGATGTGCGCGCCAACTGCGATATCTTTATCGACAGCTACGAGGACCTGGACTTGGCCCGCGTGCTTTCGTTTGAGGGCTAGGCGAGGGCTGTGGCTTGCAAGGTATTAGTGGTCTGCGGCTCGCCCGTGGTGGCGAGCGCGGATCTGTTGCGTAGGCTAGCAGGGGAGTGCGATTACGTTGTTGCCGTGGACCGCGGCCTGGATGCCCTTCTGGGTGCGGGACTAAGCTGCGACGTGTATGTGGGGGATGCCGACACGGTAAGTGACGCGGGTCGTGCGTTGGTCGATGCCGCCACCGACTTTGAAGTTGAGCGTCACGACCCCTACAAAGACTATACCGACCTGGCGCTGGCGCTCGATTCCGTCCGACGCCGCTGGCCAGGTGCCGAAGTGGTTGCGACCTGCGCCACGGGCGGCCGCCTGATATGGCCCTAAGCGTCCTAGGCTTACTAGCCAACTACAAAGACGCCCCCGTCTGGATTGCCGAGGACGAGATCACGGCCCGCATTCTGCATGAAGGCGAATCGTGGACCATCGAGGGCGTCGTGGACAAGACGTTCTCTATCATTGCTATAGCCCCTGGGACGGTGGTAAGCGAACGCGGCCTAGAGTGGGAGCTAGATCACGCTTCGTTAGGTCTACTAACCGACACGGGCATCAGCAACGTCGTCAGGGGTACGGCCAAGATCCAAGTCCACCAAGGTGTTGCGATCGGTTATTTGCTGGCGTGAGGGTTTTATCGGGACGGGGCTGAATTGGATAATTTTGGCAAAGCCAAAAAGGGTATATACAATCAGTGGTTGGAAGTTGTTAAACGATCGGTTTGTTTCCGTAAACGGGATTCTGTTTAATCCAACCACTTATCTAACAACCCGCTCATATGCAAATCCAACCACGTGCTTAACAACTTTACTTTTTGATTAAAGGCCTGAAGTCCACCACGCCTTGGCGGGAAAGTCCTTGCCCCGTCGAGTATTCTCGATCGCGCTCGGGGTCTTCCTCGACGAATTTGCACACACCCTTTGCTATGAGAGAGATGAGCCCTTCAAGCTTGATGACGCAATCGAACTCGCAGTCCTGTTGGCTTCCATGTCCGATTCCTTTATGCCCATAACTCGCGATTATCCCGCGCGCATCGCCCTGTACGCAAACCCCGATGGCTTTGTAGGGGCTATAGTCTTCGCCCCTTCCCTCGATGACCGACGACCCCGCATGGATCACCGCGCAGCGAAGCTGATAGAGATCCGATGCCGTAAAGATGCCTCGCTTCTCTATCGTCTCAAACTCCTCTTTTATCTCATCTGGGCGCTTCTCGCCCTTGCGCGCATTGGTCATTTTTCTCCCATCGTTCGGGAGCCCCAGGTACTCCTCGCACCATTTCCGGTAATCCGTCCCGTCGATGTTTGCGCATACGTCTGGGATGGTCACTACGAGAGTCAAAGCGGCGAGCAGCAGCCCTGCGTCGAAGGCGTTTTCGCACTCTTCCACAAGCCTGCTGGGCGTACGGCAGACGACGGCGGGGAACCCGTATTCGTTGTCGCTGCATTTTAAACACGTAGAGGGCATGGGCTCCCAATCGGCAATTGCTGTCATGCTCATAACACCTCGCCCGTTTCTGTGTCGATTCTCGGACCTGTCCTCGGTTCGATGAACTCATCCACCATCTCGTCGTCGCGGTCGCGCTCGGTCACGAAGAGCTGTCCCGGGACGTCGATGCGTGGGTCAATCGTTAGGCTGCTGCTCGCGATGTTGCGATCGAGATGCGGCTCAGCAGTCCCAGTAGTGTAGGCGGGGCGTAGCACTTCGCGCACGTAGTTGACGATACCCAAAATCTCGTTCACGTAGTCGAACGCGAACTTCTCGGCCATGGTCGGTCCTCCCAGGCAAAGACGATTTCAACCAGAGATTCTACAACTGCAATGAGTTGCTCCGCTTTAAATCCAACCATTGACTCAACAAAATGGTAGGAGACATTCTTCAACCAGAAAACTAATAAACCCAACAAGTTATTTTCTTACCCGCCAAAAATAGCTAATTCAGTCCCATTCCAGGAAAACCCGTAAGATAAGACAATCAATCAAAATTCCCCCTTGCATCAAGCAAAACATTCCCCTATAGTATCTCCTCGTCACGGGGGCGTAGCTCAGCTGGGAGAGCGCTTGACTGGCAGTCAAGAGGTCAGGGGTTCGATCCCCCTCGTCTCCACCATCGTGAATGCAAAGGCCTTCGAATTCCGAAGGCCTTTTTTCATGCCAAAACACCACGCGCTGCAAACCCCACCTACGCCAACAAAAAAGTTGCACAATTTATTTCCCATGTCTGTACATAGTTTGTTGGACAAACGCAATTACCAGTACGCCTCGCTGGTCAATTCGGGCTTCAGGAGCATCCATAACCTTCGCTAGCACCCCAATATCCTGCGCCAATGTGAACAACATCCCAAAACAACCCCCTTGAACACTAAATGAACGATATGTTGTCCACCACAAGCCAAATCAGTTTCGCTACCAGCTTGTGCTAGGATACCTAACGTTACATGAGTTCAACTGTGCTCACGGCTCCAGCAAGCCACAAAGCGCAGGGTCGATCAGCATCCGGCCGTAACGGCGGTGCCAGAAACACCACGAGCTCCAATAAAGAAGTCATGCGACGTTCTTATTTGTATTGATGTAATTCAAAGATGCATTTAATAGCTTGCGTGTCGAAGCGTAGTAGTTTTCAGCTGTTTGCGTGCGGTCCAGTTTTGTTCCCGCTTGACTGGTTCGCACGCAGCCAGCTGGAGTCGCGGTCTTTTTGCGATACACGGCCGCGACTCTAGTAACTGCACTCATACATACCGTTCACGGTGGGGCAGAGCCACGTGCTTGTCTAACTGGGCTCAGGGTTTGAATATGGAGCGCCTTCGCGCACAAGCGCCCTGGCGAAGCCATACCCAAACCCCGCGAGCCACACGTAAGACAGCAAGGGGGTGGTGCTTGTGTGGTATGTAATCCAGGTCATTAACGGTCGCGAAGACGTAATGCGCGAGCGCATCGAGCACATGGTGCCGGCGAGCGCCATGCAGGAGCTCTTTTATCCCCAATTTCAAACCGAGATTAAAGTGCACGGCGAATGGGTCAATACGACCAAGCCGCTCTTTCCCGGTTATCTTATCTGCGACACGGCAGATCCCCGCACCGTGCAACAGTATCTGCTGCGCATGGACGACTTTGCCCGGGTGCTTTCCCAGGACGGTCAGTTTGTGCCGCTGGCAAAAGAAGAGGTCCAGCTTATTGGCAGCTTTACGCATAGGGGAGACCGCGTAGTGCCCATGAGCGAGGCCCTAAAAGACGGTGACCAGGTTGTAGTGACGGCAGGTCCGCTGCTGGGCCACGAAGGCCTTATCAAAACCATTAACAGACGCAAGAGCACTGCTTATTTGGAGCTCGACCTGTGCGGCCTACGCGTGACTACGCGCGTTGGCCTTGCCGTGCTTTCAGCCGAGCAGCGCGTAAAGCGAAACCTTAAAAAGCGATCGCCTAGCTGAAGGCGACTGCCGTACAGAACAGGGAGGATCCTCGGGGGCGGGGAGTAACGGGGATCAATAGGGAAGAGAAGAGCGAATCTTGAACACCGAATCTAAGAGCGCAAAGCAAAAAGGGAAGCTGAGCGCCTTTGAACCGTATGCGTTGATGGCGTATGACATTGCTGCAACTTTTATTGCCGTGTTTGTTGCATCGTGGGGAACGCAGCATTGGGCGACACTCAGCGGAGCAGCCGGCACATGTCCGGCTATTCTTGTGCTTGCGCTTGTTAACGTTGTCGTCTTTTGGTTCTTCCATATGTATAGCAGTTTGTGGCGCTATGCGAGCATTTCTGAGGCTGGACGTATTGTTGCCGCCGTGACGGTGGGCTCAGTTATTGGCGACATTATCTTTAGCGTGTTATTTGGCAAGGGTATGACCCTTCGTGAGGACGTTATGTCATGGGCTATCGTCCTCATTATTTGCGGTGGCGGCCGCTTTGCTATTCGCGCCATTTATGGTAGCCAGCTCTGGCGCTTTAAAAGCAATTCCGATGCGCATCTCCCGCGTACGCTCATCGTAGGAGCAGGGGAGACCGGCTCTCTTTCCATCAAACGTATGCTCAACGGAGATCCCGATATGATCGGTGATCCGGTTGCCGTTGTTGACGATGATCCCAATAAGCAAAATCAGCGTATTCATGACGTTAAGGTCTGCGGTACTTGCGCCGATATCCCTACTATTGCGCACGATTGTGAGGCTGAACAGATTGTCGTGGCAATTCCGAGTGCCACGCATGAAGAGCGTCAGCGTATCTATGACCTGTGCATGAAGACGGGTCTTAGGGTCCTCACGCTCCCCAATGTCCGCGATATTCCGCAGGATGGTGTAGGCAGGGTTGCCCTTCGTGAGGTCGAGATCAGCGACTTGCTTTCTCGCGAGGAGAAGTCGCTTGACCTTAACCAGATGGGCTACGTTACCGGAAAGCGCATTTTGGTCACGGGCGGCGGCGGATCTATTGGCTCAGAGCTTGTACGTCAGCTGCTTCCGGCAAAGCCGGCGCAAATCGTGTTGTTCGACATTTACGAGAACACTACCTACGAGCTGTATCACGACATCATCAAGACCGCTCATGATCAAGGCACCGATATTCAAGTCTATATTGGCTCCATTACGCATCTCCCAGCGATTACCAGGGTCTTTGAGAAGTACCATCCTCAAGTTGTTTTCCACGCTGCAGCCCACAAGCACGTTCCTCTTATGGAACACAACGCCCGCGAGGCAATCGAGAATAACGTCTTTGGCACGCTCAATGTTGTACGCCTTGCCGATAAGTACCAGTGCAGCCACTATGTGCAGATTTCTACCGATAAGGCCGTTAATCCCACGAACGTAATGGGTGCCACCAAGCGTATGGACGAGATGATCGTTCAGTATTATGCGGCAAACAGCAAGACCATTTTTACGGCTGTTCGCTTTGGCAATGTTCTGGGTAGTCATGGATCGGTCATCCCGCTGTTTAAGCGTCAGCTTCGCGAGGGTGGCCCTATCACCATTACGCACAAGGACATTACGCGTTACTTCATGACTATCCCGGAGGCCAGCAAGCTTGTCATTACTGCCGGCGCTTTGGCGCATGGCGGCGAGATTTTTGTACTGGACATGGGTGAGCCGGTCAAGATTTACGACCTTGCCATCAACCTTATTACGCTGAGCGGTCTTAAGCCTGGCAAAGATATCCAGATCAAAGAAGTCGGCCTGCGTCCTGGCGAAAAGATGTACGAGGAGCTCCTTATGGATAACGAGCAGCTCCTGCCTACCGAGCATTCCGAGATTCGCATCTCCACAGCCGAGGCTGACAAGATGGAAGAGATCAAAGACAAGCTTGAGAAACTTCATGATTGCGTCGACAAGGATAACGATGCGGTTAAGTCTGTTCTCGCCGAGGTTGTACCTACGTATCATCCGCAGTTTAACGATTAGGGATAAGGAGCCAAGATGGACATTAAACCCTTCGAGAATAAAGTTTGGCTTAGCTCGCCGACTATGCACGGCGATGAGCTCAAATTCATTACCGAGGCATATGAGACCAACTGGATGTCGACGGTAGGGGAGAATATCAACGAAGTCGAGCGCCAAATGGCCGAGAAGATTGGTTGCGGCTATGCCGTTGCCCTTTCTTGTGGTACTTCAGCGCTGCATCTTGCCATGAAGCTCGCTGGAATTAAACCCGGTGATGAGGTCCTTTGCAGCGATATGACGTTCGACGCGACGGTGAACCCAGTTGTTTACGAGGGTGGCGTCCCTGTATTTATCGATACCGAGCGCGATACCTGGAACATGGATCCTATTGCCTTGGAGAAGGCCTTTGAACTGCATCCGACTTCAAAGGTCGTTGTGGCGGCGCATCTTTACGGAACGCCTGGCAAAGTCGAAGAGCTTCGTTCAATTTGTGATGCGCACGGGGCTGTCCTTGTTGAGGATGCCGCTGAGTCACTTGGCGCCACGTATAAGGGTCGTCAGACTGGTACGTTTGGTGACATCAGCGCCATTAGCTTTAACGGCAATAAGATCATTACCGGTTCCGCTGGTGGCATGCTTTTAACTGATAGCAAAGAGGCAGCCGATAAAACGCGCAAATGGTCGACCCAGTCTCGTGAAGCTGCCCCTTGGTACCAGCATGAGGAGCTTGGTTATAACTATCGCATGAGCAATGTAATTGCCGGTGTTGTGCGTGGCCAGATTCCATATCTGGAGGAGCATATTGCCCAAAAGAAGGCTATTTACACTCGTTACAAGGAGGGCTTCAAGGGCCTTCCGGTGAGTATGAATCCCTATGACCCCAACGTTTGCGAGCCGAACTTCTGGCTTTCTTGCATGCTGATTGAGCCCGATGCGATGTGCAAACAGGTTCGTGGCGAGAGTGAGGCGCTTTACGTAAGCGAACCTGGAAAGAGCTGCCCCACCGAGATTCTTGAGGCTATTGCTGCCATTAACGCCGAGGGCCGACCCATCTGGAAACCCATGCATATGCAGCCTATTTATCGTATGAATGCTTTCGTAACGCGCGAGGGCAATGGCCGGGCTAAGACCAACGCGTATATTTCCGGCGGTGCAACGGGCGCAGATGGCTTGCCTTTGGATGTGGGCGCTGACATCTTCCATCGTGGTCTCTGCCTGCCCTCCGACAACAAGATGACTCCCGAGCAGCAGGACGTAATCATCGAAGTGATTAGGCGTTGTTTTGAGTAGGACGAATGTGACGGGTCATTCACCCTCGATTTATGAGCGATTCGTCAAGAGAGCGCTTGATATATTGCTTTCGTTGGTTGCTCTTGTTGTCCTTAGTCCGATTCTTGTTGTAACCGCCGTGCTTGTGAGGGTGAAATTAGGTTCGCCGATTCTCTTCAAACAGATTAGGCCTGGCCGAAGGAATTCGGAGACCGGTGAAGAGGAACTATTTAAGCTATTTAAGTTTCGAACCATGACAGACGGACGCGACGAAGAGGGCAACCTCCTTCCTGACTCTCAGCGTCTTACTCCGTTTGGGAAGGCTTTGCGTTC
Organism: Coriobacteriaceae bacterium AM48-5; assembly: GCA_027669525.1. Lineage (GTDB taxonomy): Bacteria > Actinomycetota > Coriobacteriia > Coriobacteriales > Coriobacteriaceae > Collinsella. The sequence goes on from JAQEDJ010000004.1 coordinate 43,474, forward strand.
GACGAGTATTGATGAGCTCCCCGAGCTTATAAATATACTTAAAGGCGATATGTCCCTCGTCGGGCCTCGACCCCTTGCTACAGTTTACCTTCCTTATTACACCCCTGAAGAACATCACAGACATGACGTGAGACCAGGTCTGACCGGTTTGGCTCAAGTGATGGGTCGCAACTCAATCTCATGGGAAGAAAAGTTTTCGTATGACCTTGAGTATGTCGACGAGCTTTCGTTGAAAACAGATTTGCTCATTATTATCCAAACCGTAATCGTCGTTTTAAGGCGCAGTGATATTGGTCAAGGCGAAAATCATCCGGGCTCTCTTCATGAAATTAGGAGTAATGCGGTAGGGGGAACCAAGTCGCGTGATTAAAGAAATCGGGAGCGAGTTCTGGGAGACTCCGCTCGTAGACGATGACAATGGATTATTTCCGGCTGACATACATTGGCTAGTTTCGGGCCGCGCCGCCATTGCGCATGTCCTCGATGATCTGTTAAAAAAGAATCCTTCTGCTTCGTCGGCAGCTCTTCCTTCCTGGTGTTGCGGGTCCATGATTGAGCCCTTCTTCCAGCGTGGCTTTAAGTTGACCTTTTATCCCGTTAGCTTTATGCGAGAAGGTGATCTTAAGCGCGATTTCTCTCTTGCTATGGGATGTGACGTACTGCTGGTTATGTCCTATTTTGGCTTTGAGGAGTCCGAGTACCCCGGCGACTATTCGGGTGTCGTGATCAACGACATCACTCATTCTGTTCTTAATCGAGATGTTTGGCTCGGCGATTATGTAGTAGGTAGTCTAAGAAAGTGGATGGGGATTGCGACCGGCGGTTACGCTTGGAGCCGAGATGGTTTTGTTGCTGAAGCTCCTACGGGCAGGCTTGGTGAGTTTGAGAAGCTTCGCCGTTGTGCATTCATCGAAAAACAGAAGTATATGGAGCAGGATGGAGAAAAAAAGTATCTTGCGATTTTTTCTCAAGCAAACTCAATGCTAGAGCCCTGCGGGGTCTATGCGGGAGATCCAAAGGATAGTCAAACTGCTAGACACTTTAATTCATGTTACTTGGCTGCTAGACGTAGGGAGAATTACAACTGTTTGCGTCAATTCCTCGGCGATTATCTATTATTCGATCAATTGCCGAACACGTTTGTTCCCCTGTTCGTCCCCCTACTGTTGCCCGATGACGTTGACAAAAACACAGTCAGGTCAAATTTGGCCTTCAAACGGATCTACTGCCCTTCGCACTGGCCGAGGGATCATCGGATTCCGATGCTTGATTCGAATAGTGAGGTCTTATACGAGAGGGAAGTAAGCGTACCTTGCGACCAAAGGTACGGTATCGAAGAGATGACATGGCTTGGTGAGGCTCTTCTCAAGACAATTCAAGAGAACCGAGGAAGCGGAATAGTTAGATTGAGTCAGGAATAAAGCCGATGGATATCGTTATTATTTCGAATTTCTGCAGCAACCTTAGTGGAAACGGTAACAATCGATTTCTTTATCTTTCCAAATTGCTATCCAAACGCCATTCTGTTGAACTTATTACGAGTAGTTTTTCACACAGTGAAAAAAAGCAGAGATATGCTGCGGAAATTGTTGACCTGCCTTTTAAGGTCACTCTTGTTGATGAGCCTGGCTATTCCAAGAACATTTCACCACAGAGGTTCTTTAGCCATCAAACATGGGGTGCAAACGTCCTTGAGTATCTACGGAGTCGTAAGAAGCCTGACCTTATCTACTGCGCCATACCCTCGCTGACTGCTCCTGCTAAGGTCGGCGAGTACTGTAAAGAGATTGGCTGTCGTTTCGTTTTGGACGTTCAAGACCTATGGCCCGAGGCATTTGCTATGGCGTTTAACGTTCCAATTATTAGCAGCCTAGCATTTATTCCATTTAAAAATCTTGCTGACAAGGCTTACTTTTCCGCTGATGCCATTATTGCTGTGTCTGAAACTTATATGCGAAGAGCTTCTTTAGCCAATTCCAAGGCTGCAATTAAGAAAATAGTGTATCTAGGGACCGATCTTTCTGAGTTCGATTCGTATGTTTCGACCGGAGGTAATGCCTGTAATCACGGTGCCATCACGCTTGCCTATTGTGGAACTTTGGGTAATAGCTATGACTTGGATCTCGCAATAGATGCTGTACGCATTGCTCAAGATCGTACCGAGCGTAGGATTCGTTTTCTTGTCATGGGTAGTGGCCCTTACGAGGCGCAGTTCAAGGAACATGCAAGCGAGACTGGGATTGACTGCAGGTTTACGGGCAGGCTCCCATATGGTGATATGTGTAGGCTCCTGAGTGCTTCTGATATAGCCATCAATCCCATTAAGAAGGGTTCTGCTGGCAGCATTATTAATAAACATGCCGACTATGCCGCAGCTGGCGTTCCGGTTATCAATACCCAAGAAAGCCCCGAATATCGCAATCTTGTTGAATGCTACTCCATGGGTGTGAACTGCTCCTGTGGATCCGTGGAGGAAACAGCCAAAGCCTTAAGTCTCCTTGTCAATAATGACGATCTTAGGACCAAGATGGGTGTTAATTCTAGAAAATGTGCCGAGGAGTTATTTGATAGGAGCAGAACTTATCGAGAGCTTGCCGAATTGCTGGAAACCATATAGGAATACGCATGAATATCGTTTTTATTTCAAAGCTCAGCGGTCGCCTGTCTACAGGCCCAAGCAATAGCGTTCCAAAGCAGGTTAACGCACAGGCTGCTGTTGACAACGTTTTTTGGTATAACCTGAATTATGTTTGCAGAGATGAATGGAAGACGGGCGCTGTTCCTTGCCACACCCTTGACGAATACCCTGACGGCTCCATCTCAGCGCTTCCAGAACCCTTCAACAACCCAGATCTTGTTGTCTATGAAGGCTTCTATGAGTTTCCATTCGATAAGACAGTCTTTGAGCTTAAGCGAAAAAAAATACCATACATCATCATTCCGCGCGGAAGTATGACCGAGAGAGCTCAATCTCAAAAGAGGCTCAAAAAGATATTCGGCAACCTCGTGTTTTTTAACAGCTTCTATCGAGGATCTGCTGCGGTTCATTTTCTCACTAATAGGGAGCGAGACGATTCTAAGGGCTTCAATTCTTCCACCTGCGTTATTTTGCCCAATGGAATCACTGCAAGGACTCGCTCGCGTGTAGCAGTGGAGCATGAGGGGATACGTGGAGTTTCAATCGGTAGACTTGATATTGATCATAAGGGTCTCGATCTTCTATTAAATGCAGTCGAAATCGCACAGGATATCATGCGAGAGGCTTCTTTCTGTATCAATCTGTATGGTTCCAGCGAGAATGGATCTGCAGATCAGCTCGAAAAAGATGCAATCGAAAAGGGCATCACTGACCTCGTGACAATTAACCCTCCGGTGTTTGGCCCGGATAAGGACAAGTTGCTAGAGAATTCGGACCTGTTCGTCATTACTTCGAGATATGAGGGACACCCCATGAGCATGCTTGAAGCCCTCTCATATGGTTTGCCTTGTCTTGCCACTGACGGAAGCAACATGAGAGGTGAGGTTGACTGTGCCAAGGCGGGATGGACTTCTGACAATTCTGCCGAGGGTATCGCCGCTTCTATTTCAGAGATTTGCGAAAACAAATCAGAGCTAATTGAGCGGGGGCGTAATGGCTTGGAGCTCTCACGAATGTACGAGTGGAAGCAGATAGCCCATAGAACGCATGATGAGTATGAGCGCTGTTTGAATTAGTTTGGAGTATCGCATTGAAGAATACCGCAAAGTCTAAAATCGCAAAGGCCTTTAAGAGTCCGTCCGAGGCATGGGCCGGTCTCGTTCTGAGGCTATGCCAAAAGCCCTTCATTTCTGATGAGACCGCCATTAAGGCTGAGTTTCGAGCCTATATGGGCCATACCTTGGATTTGAACAACCCCAAATCTTTTAATGAAAAACTTCAATGGCTAAAGCTGCACGATAGAAATCCGCTCTATACAACACTTGTTGACAAATTGGCGGTTAAGGAATGGGTTTCAAGCAAAATTGGGGCCCAGTATGTTGTTCCTACCTTGGCGATCTGGAAAGACGTTGACGAGATTGACTTGAACGTGCTTCCCGAGCAATTTGTCATGAAAGCTAATCACTATAGCGGCTATGTTGCAATCTGCAGGGATAAAGAAACGTTCGATTTCTCCTATGCGAAAAAGCGCCTTGCCGCGATGATGAAGAAGAATCTTTTTTACTACGCCCGTGAATGGCCATACAAGGATGTAAAACCCCTTGTGTTCGCTGAGGAGTACCTTGAGCCGGATGAAACCGGATCAACTGCAGACTATAAGGTATTTTGCTTTTCTGGGGAGCCCAAGATGATTCAGTTACACAAAGGGCGATACTCTAACCACACACAGGATACTTTTGATCCTCAATGGAATCATTTGGATATTCGTCAGCCAGGGTATCCGCTTACAGACGTAACCCCGGCCGCTCCCAAACAACTTGAAGAAATGCTACGTCTTTCTAGGATTCTTTCTGCCGGTATTCCCCATGTTAGAGTTGATTGGTACATCAACCGCGATCAATTAAAACTCGGCGAAATGACTTTCTTCGACGCAAGTGGACTGTGCCCCTTTGAAAAATATGAAGATGATCTCATGATTGGGTCGTGGATTGATTTGAACAGGGCGTATTCCGCGAACGGACGTCCGTAATGTATTTATTCGAGCGCATGCTGGGCACAGCGACTTTCTTCTTGGTATTAATTGTTGCGTGTAATAGCCTATATGTTGCTAATGGCAAACAGATAAAGCAACGCCTGCTTCTCTATATCACAGCGCTTGCTTTCTTAGCATTTATATTTATACCGAACCGGGGCGCAGACTTGTCCCGCTTATATTATGCACTCCATCTATATGGAACGATGGATATTTACGATATAGCAAGAGCGTGCTCCCATTCATCAACGCCTGTTATGGTCATCTATTTCTGGGCTATTGGAATGTTAAGAGTCGATGCCCTGCTTCCGATGATCTCTTGTGCATTGTTCTATTCACTTGTTTTTTCTTGTTATTGGGATTTTGCAGAGAGGCTCAAAATCGACGTCAAAATCGTTGCCCTTGCAATTTTTCTTTGCATGAGCTCTGGAATTTTTTTTCAAGTGATTAGTAATATCAGGTCCTATTTAGCTACGGCGCTTGTATTCAGAGCGTTTTATACGGAACAGTTTACAGGCAGAAGTCCTTTTAAAAACATCCTCTACTACTTGGTAGCCGCATTGTTTCATTCGTTCGGACTTGCACTCGTCATTCTAAGAGTTGTCCATATATGCTTCACGAACAGCAAGAATATGCTTCAAAAATTGATTTCAACAGCTTTCGTTTTATTAATTATTTTTCTTATGATGCGATATGGCGGTTCGTACTTGAATGCCCTGTCTGACAAGGCGACTGACTATATTGCTGGCGAATCGTATTTCTATATATGGGAAGTCATTATTCACTCTCTGCAGATTGCCATTACTGTCTATTTGCTTATAAAGCTTTTTAGAATCGACTGTACGGTGGATCAAATCGTGCGTAATAACCTTGCTCTGTTTATTGTCCTTATCACAATGGTTGCCGTCATGTCTCTTCCTTTTGACTATTCAATTTTCTTGCGCACGTCAGTTCTTCTTTCACTAGTGTCGCCTCTTGTTCTCATGCTTCTAAGTTCAGCCTGGTCAAAAAAGGAGCACGATTGCATTTGTGCGGTTGTATTTACATGGTCAACGGTCTCTCTATGTTTGGCTTGCGCTCGTGGTGATCTGAGTAGTTACAAGTTTCTTTTGCTATAGGAGTTATTTTGGGCGAACAAACAATTGGCAAGAAAGCGGTTACTGCAACTAAATGGTCATTGCTTACGCAAATCGCTTCTAAGATTATTCAGCCAATTACGACCTTAGTGTTGGCGCATATTCTTACGCCGGATCTATTTGGCGTAATCGCGCTCGTTACCATGGTGACGTCTTTTGCCAACATGTTTTCCGATGCTGGTTTCCAGAAATATCTCGTGCAACACGAGTTTAAGACTGATGCAGACCTTCACGATTACGCAAATGTCGCTTTTTGGACTAACCTCGCCGTATCGTTTCTCCTCTGGTTTCTCATCGGTCTATTCCGTGATGGCCTTGCTGCGTTGTTGGGGGATACCACAATTGGTTGGGCGATAACCGTTGCGAGTTCAGTTCTTCCACTTACAGCGGCAATCAGTGTTCAGACGGCGCTCTATCAAAGGGCGCTTTCGTTTAAGGTCCTGTTCTCTTCGCGATTTGGATCGTCCCTTCTTACTCTTGTTGTTGCTGTACCACTTGCGCTTGCAGGTTTCGGCTATTGGTCGATGATTGTGGCGACCATCGCGAGCAATGCACTTCTAGCCGTTTGGCTGACAATTGAGTCAAACTGGAAACCGACTTTCTCTTACAGCTTTCGATATTTAAAGCGCATGTTCAGCTTCAGTGCTTGGACCTTGTTAGAGGCGTTTACCATCTGGCTTGCTGGTTGGGCGGGATCGTTTATCCTGGGTAACGTACTTGACGCCTACTACCTAGGTCTGTACAGAACAACTGTCTCCCTTGTTTCTGCAGCGACTGGGCTTATCTCTTCGGCGGTTACTCCCGTCATATTCGCGACGCTTTCGAGAATGCAAGGAGACAGAGCACAGTTTGATAGAGCATATTTCAAAATGCAAAGCTATCTAGCAATGTTCGTTGTGCCAATTGCCTTCGCGCTATTCGTCTTTCGCGAATCGATTGTGCTTGTGTTTTTAGGTGATCAGTGGGTCGAAGCATCCACTTTTCTTGGGCTTTACGGTATGGAAAGTGCATTTTCAGTTGTCATCGGATATATGGCCTCTGAGGCATACCGGTCTCTGGGAAAACCTAGGTTGTCCGTTGCTGTGCAACTTGCATATCTCGCAGCAACCGTTCCTTGCATGTTTTTCAGTGCAAAAGCGGGTTTTGATGTTTTCTCAATTGCCTTGCCTCTCGTAACCCTGTTCTCGTATTCAGGTTCGCACTTAATCGCTTGCAAGACCAGACTCTCGCTTTCTATAACCGAAACCTTTAAGGTTCTTCTGCCATACCTCGTTATATGTGTCCTTGACTCATTCGTCTGCAATCTTCTAGTGGTGTTGATTCCGTTCATTCCCGCTCATTTTCTTGTAATCCCACTGTACTGCCTTCTTTACTTAGCCCTACTTGTGTCGCGTAGAGAACAACGGGATACGCTAATCGATGTTGCCAACAGATTCGGCCTTGCAAGGTTTCTTCCGCATTTCTTGCTCAAATAGAACGATGTCTTTTGCAAAAGAGCAATTTGCTATGAAAGGTGTGATAACTGTGAAAAATGTACTTATAACGGGAATCGGTGGTCTTACTCCGAGATCCATCGCACGCCGAATCAGGAAAACTCATCCTGAGTATCGACTCATAGGATGTGATGTAAACCCGAAAGCAATTGGCTTCTTTATGGATGGACTCCTCGACGCAAAGTATGTCTGTCCAAGGTGTGACTCGGCAGACTATTTCAGCTGGATTGAAAAGCTGGTAGAGCGTGAGTCTATTGACTTTGCCTTTGTGCAGCCCGAGTCTGAGATTGTCGAGTGGGGGAAACATTTCGATCAAACAGGGCATTTCCCTTGTGTTACCTTTATGGGATCGACGGAGCTATCCGGGTCCCTGCGTGACAAGGCGATCATGGCCGAGGTTCTCGAGGGTACGGATTTTATCCCTAAGACAATCAAGGTTACCCAGGACGAGCCAAGGTTTGATGCGGTTGAAAATGAAATTGGGTTCCCTGTTGGATAAGAGCTACCGAGGGGACAGGCGGTCTCGGCTCATTGCGACTTGACGACCTTAGCAGCTACAAAAGTTGGCTCTTTATCAACTCTGAGATTCCTGAGTTTACCGTGAGTGAATTTCTCACTGGGCGGCATATTGCGAACGAGATGCTGTATTACAAGGGTGAATACGTAAAGGGTGCAGCGCTTGAATGTGCTGAATACGTAATGGCAAACATTGCTCCATCGCATGTCACGGGCAACACGAGCTTTGGTCGCCTGCTCAACGACAAGACTGTCAACGAATTCTGTGATTCTTGTATTAAATACATTGAGCGCAAACTTGACCTCGCAGCGCACGGAATCCTGTCTTTTGATTTGAAAGAGGATTCTAAGGGAAACCTGAAGGTTACTGAGGTTAATATCAGGCACATGGCCTACACGGGTGTCCTGGCCGAGGCTGGTTTCGACTTAATTGAAGACTCGATTCGTATTATGGAAGACGGTGGCGCCCTTCGCGTTGAGCGCGATCCTTTTCATGTATTTGAAAAACCATTCGTGTTTTTGCGTGATGTAGATATTGAACCCATTTTGCTCGATAGCGAGGATTGTTTTCTGGCCCCCCGTTCCGACGGCGATTGCCAGGCAAGTGATTGCAATGAATAGAATATTGAGCATCAGAGAGCTTATTCGAGAAGATGTGCCCGTTATTAATGGCTGGCGGAGTAGCGAAGAGCTCATGAGTTACTTAGGTGCGCCCTACAGATTCATTGGGCCCGACGTCGACTATCGCTGGTTTGAGAATTACTTAAACAATCGCAGCAATACGATACGGTGTTGCGTGTGCGAGGACGGCAACGCCAAGCCCCTTTGTCTCGTTACTCTAGCTGGGATTGACTGGGTGAGCAGAAACTGCGAACTTCATATCATGGTGGGCAACGACGAAAATAGAGGCAAAGGCATCGGCTCGTTTGCCGTAAAGAAAATGATAGAGCATGCCTTTCTTGATATGAACTTACGTCGGATCGAGTTAACTGTCCTAGAAGATAACGCTCGTGCTCGACATCTTTACGAGAAGTTTGGCTTCCAGTACGAAGGCATTAAAAGAAAAGCAAAATACAAGCATGGCCGCTATGTCGACATGCGACTTATGGCACTGCTGAAGAGCGATTGGCTTGCAGGCAGGGGAAGCAACAATACAATCTCGTAATAGTCATTAAAGTGTCTGCCATTAAAGCTACGCCGAAATATACGTAGAGGTCCTGATGAGACTACTTGTCGAATTTGGTGCGGCACGATGAGATATCCTGAGTCTTAAATTCTATGATAGGAGAATAATGAGTAAAGTGCTCGTGACGGGCGCCGCCGGCTTCATCGGCGCGTTCCTCGTCAAGAAGCTGCTTGATGAGACCGATGACGTTATTGTCGGCCTCGACAACCTCAACAGCTACTACGACCCCGGCATCAAGGACGCGCGCCTGCGCATGCTGGCCGAGGCCGACGCAGACGGCTGCTTCACCTTCGTGCGCGGCGACCTGTGCGATGCCGCCCTCATCGAGCGTCTGTTCGCCGAGAACGGCTTCGACGTCGTTGTGAACCTCGCCGCCCAGGCAGGCGTCCGCTACTCCATCGAGAACCCACGCGCCTATCTGGAGAGCAACCTCGTGGGCTTCTTCAACGTGCTCGAGGCCTGCCGCCACCACCCGGTGAAGCACCTGGTCTACGCCAGCTCCAGCTCGGTCTACGGCGGCAACAGGAAGGTTCCGTTCTCCGAGGAGGACCGAGTCGACTCGCCGGTGTCGCTCTACGCCGCCACTAAGAAGTCCAACGAGCTCATGGCGGCCGCCTACTCAAAGCTCTACTCCATCCCTGCCACCGGCCTGCGCTTCTTCACCGTGTACGGCCCCATGGGCAGGCCCGACATGGCCTACTTCGGCTTCACCGAGAAGCTGCGCCGCGGGGACACCATCAAGATCTTCAACATGGGTAATTGCAAACGCGATTTTACATATGTTGATGATATCGTTGAGGGCGTGCGCCGTGTAATGGACAATGCGCCGGAAGTGCGAATAGGCGAAGACGGTCTCCCGATGGCTGCTCACCGCGTCTACAATATCGGCAATTCGAATCCTGAAAATTTGCTTGATTTCGTTGATACCCTTCAGCGCGTGCTCGTTGAAGAAGGTGTTTTGCCTCCTAATTACGACTTCGAATCGCATAAGCAACTTGTTCCAATGCAGCCCGGCGATGTTCCTGTAACTTACGCTGATACAAGTGCGCTAGAGCGGGACTTTGGTTATAGACCTGCTACCAAGCTAGAAGACGGTCTTCGTGCCTTTGCTAAATGGTATAAGAGCTATTACATGGTTGAGCTCTAATGAGCAGGCGTAGTTTCGCTGATATTCTTCTGAATAGTGAGTTCAGTCCTTCGGACGAATATTACAGCCTCGTTCATCTTCTCTATGATTCTGACCCTCCTGATCAGTGTTCCTTTTATAGCTTGATGAATATGTATTTCGGCTTGATGCCTTTCGCCGGTACTGCGATTTCCCTTTGGGATTTTAATCATAGACATAATTTTACGTTTTCAACTGATGATGATTTATCAACCGTGGATCTTAATAGGCTCCTCTTGTTATGCGAATACATATTAAACTTCGCTATACACATGCAAAATATAGATGACTGCATGCAGGAGTCACTATTTTTGATCAAACATATTCGAGCTATTTGCAACAAGATTTCTTATCAGGAATCCGAAGTTAAGGGCATTTTCGTCTTGGTGCCGAGGAACGATTTGATTAACGCTTCAGCCGAGTGCTCCCCTGCTGAAGTGGCGATAGATTTAATTACCTTTGATTACTGGCGCTACAAGGGAGACCTTGATCGCAAGCGTCAATATTTATCTAAGTTCGCTCGCGAGCTCGAGCCTAAGCGGGAGTGCCTTGAAGCTCTGTCTAAGCGTCTTACGTCTGATTTCTTTTACCTAGTTAACTCGCTTAATATTCGTCATAACAATGCATCAGAGGACTCTAAGAAGTATTTCGAACCTCTCGGAAGCATGTCAGATCATGAACTTGAGTCCTGGTATGACACGTTGCGCAACATGGCTGCCAGTCTCTTCCTTTTGGTTGATTACTCTGACATCTCTGAATCTATTAATTCCTTGAAACACAACCACTAAGTCGTTTTTTATTCCGTTCTTTGACAATTGGAGAATGACATGAAGATCGCTATCGCCGGTACCGCTACGTCGGCCTGTCCCTCGCCGTCCTGCTCTCGCAGCACAATGAGGTGCATGCTCTGGACATCGTGCCCGAGAAGGTCGAGAAGATCAACAACTATGTGTCGCCCATCCAGGACGACGAGATCGAGCGATTCCTGGCGGAAGCAAAGGCGGGGGAGCGCGAGCTCGACCTGCACGCCACGGTCGACGTGGCCGAGGCATATACGGGCGCCGACTACGCCGTCATCGCCACGCCTACCAACTACGACTCGGACAGGAACTTCTTCGACACTTCCTCCGTCGAGGCCGCCATCGCCGCCGTTCGCTCGGTGAACCCGGACGCCTGGATCGTCATCAAGTCGACGATCCCCGTGGGCTACACCGCGGGGCTTCGCGAGAGGCTGGGCGACAGCAAGATCTTCTTCAGCCAGAGTTCCTGCGCGAGAGCAAGGCGCTCTACGACAACCTGCACCCCAGCCGCATCGTTGTGGGCGCGCCGAAGGAGGATGCCGACGCCGTCGCTGCCGCCGAGCGCTTCGCACGCCTGCTTGCCCAAGGAGCGGACCCAGCCGAGCTGGAGCGCGTGAACGCCGACGGCACCGTGGGCATCCCGGAGCTCGTGCTGGGCACCACCGAGGCCGAGGCCGTCAAGCTGTTCGCCAACACCTACCTGGCTCTTCGCGTAGCCTACTTCAATGAGCTTGACACCTACTGCGAGGTCCGCGGCCTCAACACCCGCGACGTCATCGACGGCGTCTGCCTGGAGCCGCGCATCGGATCGCACTACAACAACCCCAGCTTCGGCTACGGCGGCTACTGCCTGCCCAAGGACACCAAGCAGCTGCTGGCCAACTACAGGGACGTGCCGCAGAACCTGATCGAGGCCATCGTGGACGCCAACCGCACCCGCAAGGACTTCGTGGCCGACGAGGTGCTGCAGATGGTCTGGGACCGCGTCTACGAGGGTAAGCCGAAGCCGGTCGTGGGCGTGTACCGCCTGACGATGAAGTCCAACTCCGACAATTTCCGTGCGAGCTCCATCCAGGGCGTCATGAAGCGCGTGAAGGCCAAGGGCGTGCCCGTGGTGGTCTACGAGCCCACGCTGGACGCGCCGGAGTTCTTCGGCTCCGAGGTGACCCACGACCTGGAGGCCTTCAAGGCGAAGTGCGACGTGATCGTCGCCAACCGCTGGAGCGACGAGCTTGCAGACGTGGCGGACAAGGTGTACACGAGGGATCTGTTTAAGAGGGACTAGGGGACAGATGGCCGCCTGGGTCGGGGCGGTATGATCCTCTATAGTTCATCCGTAATAAAGGCGCCAGAGTATCACGCTAGTTGATGTTCTGGCGCCTATTTGTTTATCCAACAATTGAGTGATTCGAAAAGCCTAAATGGCGGATGTCGAAAGAGGCTGCAGTCAATCAGTAGATGGTCATTGAGAGTCTTACTGCCGGCGTTTCGTAATCTCGCATTTCATTTCGGGTGTTAATTGCAAGATTCTCGAGTCTTGTAATTCCTTTAGAACTATTAGTTGCTAAACGAATAGCATGGCCGAGCCACCAGGAACCATAAATTAAATAGCCAACCGGTACTGCATAGGCGATATCCCTAATATCGCCTATGTCCAAATGAACGTCGTCTAACGACAATATCGTTGACTGAGCATTAGCCGAAAGATTCCATCTTTATCCGGCCTCGCGAATTTATTCTCTCTGTTTGGAATTGCCTCGCAAAATATGATCCTGAATTCATTTTGCCAAGAATACGAGGCTCCCTTTGAATACATAGGAGTTAAGTTCTGAGTGGAGCCTAGACAATAGTAGTTCACCTTATCCGCCAAGAGCAGGCAGTGGTCGCAGCCATATTGTTTAGTAAGTACAAGGGCAATCCTATCGACGAACTGCTCCAAATCCGTAATTACAACCGCCGTATCTCCAAATTGTGCGACCCTCTTATTTGCATGCTCCCATTTCTTGCTTTCTGGGTGATATTGGAGCGCCATAGTCGAATAGCACTTCATAAACTGTGTCTCGGTACCATCGATTAAAGTTATGTCGCCGTACATCCATTTTTCGTTACGAATAGCGCTTTCTTTGCAGTCGCCTCAGAACGAATTATTTACTGATGGATCATTCTGTATATTCGCAAGCCGGTCCCAACCCCCGAAAGCATTCAACGGCCTTGCGTAAACGTCGCCATCAAGAAGCATTTCTGCATACTTGGCATCGGTGACTTTAGCCACCGTAAAAGGCTGTTCGAAGGGATGTACTGAAATCGAGCTTCTCAAAGTATCAATCCTTTCTAAAAGACCGCTGCTTGTATCTTATCTAAGGACATCGTAGTCCCGTAATGTGTAAAGCTTTATTGGCGCCCATTAGGCGCCTGTTGGTTAAGATAGGGGTTTTCCTTTGCGTGAGCATGGCTCCACGTAGAATTTGCTTAACGTCCCTAGTAGCTTAAGACTGTGCTGCGACAAGGAGAAGCCGATCGTGGGCGAGTATATCGTTTAGCGATGAACTCCAACAGCTATAACTTCCGCGCGAGCTCCATCCAGGGCGTCATGAAGCGCGTGAAGGCCAAAGGCGTGCCCGTGGTGGTCTACGAGCCCACGCTGGACGCGCCGGAGTTCTTCGGGTCCGAGATTGCCCACGACCTGAAAGTCTTCAAGGCCGGCTGCGACGTGATCGTCGCCAACCGCTGGAGCGACGAGCTCGCGGACGTGGCGGACAAGGTGTACACGAGGGATTTGTTTAAGCGGGACTAGGGGAGAGCGGTTTGCCTGAGTTGGGCAAACTCAATTTTCCGTAAACCTAACAATGTTAAATACGGTGGCTTGTCGGCCAACGCCGATAAGCCACCGTATTTTGATTAAGAGTTATAGAAGCCTAACGCTCAATTTCAAACTGAGCCCTAGCTTCCTCATGACAACAATGCGGTTATATAATTTTATAAATTATGGTGAAAGGGGTTTAGTGGAAGATCGCGCACTTCAACAGTCAAGAATAATAGAGGTTAATGGAGATTCAAAAGATAGACAGATTATTGATGAAGAGCGATGCAAGTTCTTGCGTAAAGTATTTGCTAGCGCACACATTAATATGCTTCTCGGGTCTGGATTCTCTGCCGGCGTCGTTCCCACTTTAGGCCACCGCGAATCTTGGTTTCAATCTTTCGATGCTCTTATGCGTGATAATCCGACTGATTCTATCTGGCAAACTGCTCGCGGGCTTTTGCGAGCAGAGTATTTCAAGTCCGTTATGCTTCCACTTGAAGGCAAACAACCAGATTCCTTGCAGGTTGCTTTTATATCTGCGGCTATGCAGCTTGTTGCTGGCAGGGGTGCTACCATGCTTCCCAAGCGTGTGAACTTTTTTACTACCAATTACGACCCAATGATAGAGTCATCTCTCGAAACGCTTGTTCAGCCTTTTAACGATGGCTTTACCGGCCGCATGCGTCCCGCGTTCGACACCTCGTCTTTTAGTCGACTTAAGTACGAGCAATCTCTTTTCATGGAATACAGCTCACAAGTTGCAACTGCCAATGTTTTTAAAGTCCATGGATCACTTACATGGCGCAGGCAAAACGTCAACGCTGGAATCGGCTATTCCAGCGTTGACGATACCCTCAAGGATTGTCTGATTAATTTCGAAGACTTGATTAGCTCTAAAGCTGTTGAAAAAGTTGGTATTCTTGTGCAGAAAGATTGCGACGACGCTGGAGTAAACAATCTTCGCCTACTTGCGTGTTCCCTCAGCGGGGATGACAGTCATATTGTAAATAACTTCGCCAATCAATACGATGCTACATTGTGCATCGTAAATCCCGCCAAGAAAAAATTTGAAGAGACAGTTCTTGAACAGAGCTACTATGATCTGCTGAGAATTTACGCCAATGAGCTCGACAGAAACAATTCACTTCTCATAGTGTTTGGTTTTTCTTTTGCGGACGAGCACATTCTTGGGCTCACAAGAAGGGCGATTCGCTCAAACCCTCAACTGATCGTCATCATTTCCTGCTACACCCGTGAAGATGCAACTGGGTATCAATCATTGTTTCCAAATGCAGATAACGTCTATCTTTTTATTCCTACCGAGGGTGGCGTAATTGGTTTACGAGAGCTTTCCGAGGTGCTGAAATGCGCGGTGAAGTAAGTGGCGACCTCCTTTTAATTGGAGAGGTTGCTGAAGTCAGAGGGACTAAGGTTAAGATATGCGTCTATAGTCAGGCAAACGAAGCAAGCATCTTTTACTGCGGGCAGCTCGTGCGTGGCGTATCAGTAGGAGCATACTTGCGTATTTCCTACGGATACGATGATGTAATTGGAGTGATAGAAGGCGACTATCAGCAGGAGAGAAGGTCGGCTGATTCTGCAGGTCCCGAAAAGCGGGAGCGCCCGGCGCGTATCTTGAACGTTATGTTGATGTCTCCGTGTTCGGCAGCTTCACCGCTGGCCGCTTCAAACGCGGAGTTGAAGTCTTACCCCTAGTCCGTTCAAAAGCGTATCTCCTCTCACCCGAACAGCTTGCTTTTGTAAATTCTCCTAACTTAACTTCTGGAACTGGCTTTAGGGTGGGTACCCTAGCAGGCCATGACGGTATCGATGTCAATCTTTCGTTCAACGCGCTATTCGCTAGCCACATTGGCATATTCGGTAATACGGGATCAGGAAAGTCAAACACTCTTTGTCGCATATTCACCGACTGTCTAGAAAGGCGCGGCAAGCAGGGCGTAAGTAAGTTCATGATTATCGATTTCAACGGTGAGTACACTGCTGAAACGGTGCTATGCCCCCACAAGAAGGTCTATCGGCTTAGCACTAAATCTAATGGTGGAGACAAGATTCCTGTACCTGCAGACTTCTTCTTGGATGTTGACATATGGCAACGCTCGCCAAGGCAACGGAGAAAACGCAGCGTCCGTTTTTGAGGCGATGCATGCGGAAAGTTGAAGTTATACGTTCCATGCATCATCCAGATTCATATCTAAAAGGAATGGTAAGGAATCTACTTGAGGGCTATTGTGGTCGCGCCACCGCCTTTAGCGAGCAGCGCGAAGATCTGGTCAGGCTCTTTTCCTTAATTCCAGAGATAAGCGAGGAGGAAATCCAGTCTGCACTTGATTCGGTAGAGTTGTTCTGTGGTAATGCCGCTCCAATTTTACGTAATGTTTGCAACGGCTCTTATTTGAATAAACCGGAAGACGCCTCTAGCATCTTTGAAGGCCTCCATTACGATGCTCTTAACTATGCAGCACTCTCCAGCAGTGTTACTTTGCTGCATGAATTCATCGCGCGCTACAATTTCTTAGAACAAACTCGCTCGGGATCCGTTTCGCGTGAACATGTTGCGCCGTTGGTTCAGCGTTATTCGGCTGAACTTAGAGAGGCTTCGAAGCTTTACGAACCCAGTAATGACACCTTTGATTCTGATGTGGTGGTCGTTTCGCTACTCGACGTTAATCTTGATCAGATAAAGGTTGTACCGCTCGTAATTGCGAAGAGCCTCTATCAGTACCAGAAGAAGCGGGGACGATCTAATCAAAACAGCAGCGTTCATCTCATCATGGACGAAGCGCATAATATTTTGTCGTATTCATCCCAGCGCGAAAGTGAGTACTGGCGCGATTACCGCCTTGAAACATTCGAGGAAATCGTTAAAGAAGGCCGTAAATTTGGCATGTACCTTACTGTTTGCAGCCAAAGACCGGCCGATATATCCCCGACAATTCTCTCGCAGATGCATAACTATTTTATTCACAGACTTGTAAACGATGACGATCTAAGAGCGATCAATAAAGCTGTTTCGTTCATTGACCATGCAAGTGCAAGCATGATACCCGTGCTCCCTCAGGGCTGCTGCGTAGTGAGCGGTACAGCGACTAGTTATCCAGTGCGAGTTCAAGTTGATCCGTTGCCAATCGAAAAACAGCCTTTGAGTTTTGATAGGGACCTATCGAGTGCGTGGGAGGTGAGTGCTTTTGAGTGATTTCGACAGTGAGGATGAGTTTGCAAATGAGCTTTGCAAACTCATCAGGAAGCACCCTGGACTCTGTTATTCGATCCAACTTGAGGACACTCATATTCTGAGGCATATAATTTTCGGCAATCTGGCAGACGATGTGTACCGTGATGTTTATACGACTTACAATAATGCGCTTTTCGATTCTCTTCGACTCTTAGTTCGTTATGAAAAATCGTTAAAAGCCTGGTGTGAAATCATAAAGTTAGCTGAAGACAGAGAAATTCTGGACACGTTGATCATGGACTATGTTTATCCGATTTTCTTGGTTACATGCGACTTGCCTAATGTGTTTAAAGATCAACTTGTTCGTGGATGTGTCAAACTCGCGTCAGTCTCCACAGGTGATTATTCCTATCTTTCTGACACCCGATTTAACTGGTTTAAAGAGATGAAGGCATCTTGCGCTTACAACCCCTTTGGACTTCAACTTATACAGATTGTCGACGACGATTTGTATCATGGCGACGATGCGACTCATTTTCGAGATATTCATGGCAATTGCATGCACGACATATCACAAACTTTAGTGGCCGGATCAACGCAAACGGTATCTCCGTACGCCGGCTTATTTCTAAAAACTTACTCTAAATCGTTCAATCTTGAAAATGAGCTCGAAATTATTGATAGACACAGGCGCCGGATTCAACGTGCATATCTCTTATTTGGTGATTACGCCGATAGCCTAAGCGGCGCTTCTCTTGAATCTTGAAAACTGTAGTTTGATTATTTTAGAGCTTGCTCCTTCTTGGCAAAGCTTTCAAAACCATCCGTAGCGTGATTTAAAGTCTAGTGGACGGCAAGCTGACGACGACTCCGCCTTTCATCGATTGGCAAAACGATTTACACCTAATTTTGGGAGTCGATCACAGGCTTTTACCTTGTCCATCGTCTGATCTCGCAACACTAAAAGCTACTGCTACCAGGTCATTTCCTGGTACAGTTTCCATTGGCTCTTGCGAAGATCGGAACGGTTATGTTTGCCACCGCGTTCCACACTAGCCGACACTACATTCTGTTTACTGTCATGGCCTGCCTATGCGTTTTGCTGGGCGGGCCTTTTTATGCCGCGGACGCGGACAGCCTGTTCATTGCGGGTTCCACGTACTATGAGCCAGGTGTTTCGGGCCCCGGTTGGGCTTGGATCGATGCCGAACATCTGGAGCTAACCGGCTATGCGGGTGAAGCCATCGGCGCCGACGACGACCTGGTGGTGACGCTTGTGGGGCAAAACTCCGTGGTCGAGACGCATGCGCCCGATGCGGACATTTCCATGAGCGGTATGGAGGTGTGGGGAAACCTTACGCTTCGCGGATCCGGCTCGCTCACGGCGTCTGGTTCGCAATGTGGTATCCATGTGGCCCAGGCGCTGGTGGTGGACGGCTGCACGCTCAATGCCATGGCCGATGGTGCAGGTGTTCTTAACCAGACCGTAGGCGGCATTGCCGCAGGCAGCTTAACCGTACGTGGAGGCGGGCGTGTTGTTGCCGCGGGTACGGGATCCGATGCGGGCTTGCGCTTTTATGGCGTGCGCTTGCTCGACGAGGGATCTGGAGCTGACACTGCGAGCGAGACGCTTGACGTGGATGCGTCCTGGCTGGATGCAACCGGTACGGATGCCGGCGTTGTCTGCAATCGCGGATCGCTCGTAGCGGCGCACTTTGTGACGCCCGCAGGCGGGGCCTTTGGCGCTGCCAGCGTGGTAAATGCTGACAGGGCCGTGGCCACGCATGTGGTGATCGAGCCCGATGGCGCCACCGCCCCGGCAGGGGAGACCGTTACACCCGGCGGCGAGGTGCCGAGGGATGGCACGGGCGAGCCTACTGGTGGCGCCGGCCCCTCTGCGGGGCAACCCGGTGCGGGGCCGGCGACGGATCCTGCGGTGAAACCCGCAGCCACGTCGCTCAAGACAACGGTCACCAAGACCACAGTCACCAAGACGACCAACCCCAAATCCACTATGGCAACAACACCGGCGCTTCCCAAGACCGGCGACAAACACTGGATCGTCGCGTCCATGGCACTTTTCCTGCTGGGAACAGTGCTTCTGGGCATCGCATATCGCTGCTGATGCGGTGCGACGCACCTGGCTGCGATACAAGAGCTCTGTAGGAGCTTTAAGGGCAACGCTTTCGGCAAGGGAGCGTTGCTTTTTTCATGCATGCAATGTCTAACGTGCAGCCATATGCGTTTCCGCAACAAGGACTATCGCTTGTGGCAATACGCAAACATATGTTCTATACTTAAAATAGGAGTTGGTGAGGGGCGGTTATATGAAAGTCAGAAGAGATGACATCGCGAGCAGCGTTGTTCGTTTGATTAATGAAGCGGGGCGCAACCCCTATCTATTCGTTGGCTCGGGCTTTTTTCGTAGACATATGGCACTGTCGATTAAGACGGCTATGCAGTCGGCCGGCAGGGTTCGGGTCTTATTGGATTAATTCAATTCACCTCGTGTTAAATCCACTTCGTTCTTTATACTCAAATGCAAACACTAAGGAGGTAGTCATGTTTTGGAGCTATGTTCAGCTTGATGATGGCACCCAGTTTGCCTACTCAGAGACAAGAGAAGACGGAACCGTTCGCGTAGCCGTCGAGCGCCCGGTTGACTTTGGCTTTGACCATGCGGAATGCTTCTTGCCTGCAGTCAAATGGTTCAACGTCGAAGGATTTACTGCTGATGACCTCAATTTCTTGACAGAATTTGTTAGATCAAACGCCCCGTTTATCTTCGAGCTCGCCGAACGCCAAAAAGCCGGACCGGCCGTGGCATAATGCCTCGAGTTCTTATTTTCGGGCAGTACGTTCTATTCTTTTGGATTGCGGAAAACGGAGAACCAATTCACATCCACGTTGGCGTAAAGAGGGCGGCTGCTAATTCGACTAAGTTTTGGCTGACGAAAGACGTCGGATGCAAGCTTGCGAACAACGAGAGCAAGATTCCGGCTAAGGATCTCAGGGATCCTTCAAAACTAATCACCATGAACCATCAATTCATATGTGACAAGTGGTGCGAAACCTTTGGCGATGATTCACTGACGTTCTACTGTTAAACGCCCAATTGAGACATGGTTTCACTTGCTGACATATCATCTGCGGCCTCCCGCATGCTGGTTCAATACGACGTCAGCGAGGCATATTTATTTGGTTCGTTTGCCCGAGGCGAGCAAACACCTGATAGCGATATTGACTTGCGCCTAGTCTGCGGCAACACCATGACGTTCGGCACGCTTTACGAACTCTCCCATGAGCTCGAGAAGGAGCTTGGGCGAAAGGTTGATATCGTCACCAACCCACCAGAGCACATGCGCCCGGCCTTCCGCAAAAGCATCGAACAGGATGAGGTGCGCATCTATGAAGTGCTGTAGCAGGCTGAGGCGTTAGTGTGCTCCGGCGTTATCAGCAAGTCTTAATTTTGCCGCATACTTCCGGGCTCGGCGAGTCTTAGAAGCCAGTATTGAACTCAAACTCGGTTTCATTCACCCTCTTGCTCTTTGAATACAGGTATCGCTCTAGCGATAGTGTGCTATATTATCGCTAGAGCGATACCTGTTAGGAGACTCGCGTGGAACTGTGGCATGGTTCTCAGAAAATTGTTGAGACTCCCCAGCTTGGCCTGGGAAAAGTCCATAACGACTATGGACAGGGATTCTATTGCACAGAGAGCCTCGACCTTGCAAGGGAATGGGCATGCTCGCGTGATGCCGATGGCTTTGCAAATCGATATGAACTCGACATGGCCGATCTCAAGGTACTCGACCTGCTATCGCCGCAATATTCAGTTCTGCATTGGATAGCGTTGCTTGTAGAGTATCGTTCATTCCGAAAGGCACCGCCGTCGCTGTGGGGGCATGCGAATACCTTCGCGATCATTTTTTGCCTGATGCTAACGCTTACGATGTGATTAGAGGATGGCGTGCGGACGACTCGTACTTCAGCTATGCCAGGGCGTTTGTAAACAATACGATCACCATTGACCAGCTCGGTCGAGCGATGAGGCTCGGCAACCTTGGAGAACAGATTGTGCTCAAAAGCGAGCGCGCGTTTAAGAGCATTCGTTTTGCTGGATTTGAACGTGCGCCACAAGCTCTATATCGCCCATTGGCCAAGGACCGAGATGAGTTGGCAAGGGCGCAGTATCGGGAATTGCTTACCGAAAACCCGTTTGAGGGAATTCGTATCGTCGATATCGTTCGAGAGGGGATGACAGAAAATGACCCACGCCTACAGTGAGATGTATCTCGAGGATGCCATGAGAACGCTGGGCGAGGCAGTCGATTTCGCCCTCTGTGACCAAGGGCTGACTCCAGCCGAGTTGACGGCGATCATGTCGAACGCTCTTGAGATGAAACAGTTTGAGCGCGGTATGCCTCGCGTCGTCTGCGGCATGGCGGGCGACGAGCTCGCGCGCGATATTATCGCCCATGCGGGACTGACCCCCGTCAGATGTAGGGAGACCTATCCGTTCGACCGTTCGCCTCAGTATTGGGCGGGGTGGGTTATGGCCTATACGCAATGGATGAGCAGCTTGGGCTTTAATAAGCTACTCGAAGTCGCTCCGCTCGATTGGATCATCGGCTCGTACCATCCGCTCCACGAGGCCTCCGAAGATAAATTCGCCCAGATTGTCATCGAAAAATGGAACAACGCCCAAGCAGACAAAAAGGGCCTCAAGGCGGCACGAAAGGCTGCCGGACTAACGCAAAAACAGCTCGCCGCCCAATCGGGGGTTAAGCTTCGCGCCATACAACTCTACGAGCAGAACCAGCTCGACCTACGCCGCGCCTCGGTTTCCTCGGCATTGGCGCTTGCAGACACCCTAAACTGCACCATCGAAGACCTCGTCTGGCAACCGATTGCTCTGGAGTACGACTCGCAGGCTATTTCGTCTGTAAAGCTATAGAGGAGTCAGACATGCCTTGGAGCCATGTTCAACAAGATGACGGCGCTGATTGCGTTGCTCAAGAAGATCATTCAACTGCGCACGTGGCAAATTCAGCATCACCGATTTTGCTCGGCGGTACCACGTCAATCGACGAAGCTATTCGGCTGACCATTTCGAACATGCCCAACGCGCTCAGGCTCTTGGAGAACTCATGATGGCGGACACGAAGCGGGGAGCGCATCCGTTCGCGCCGCTCGTGCTCGATGATGCCGGTTCGCTCGAAGATATGGCCGCGGCCGTGATGCGCCTGCACAGCACGCTGATAACGGTCGGGCGCTGCTATACAACCGACGCCACAGGCGACCGGGCCGCGCTTGAGCTTGGACGCGTCGAGTCCGTGCTTGCGGGTGCATTCTGTACGATATTCGGTCAATCGCCGGCCGATCGCTTCGCAGACATCTTTGACCAGGTCACCTACGTGGCCGAGCACATGGTCAATGACCACATCTTTGAAGACGGTAACAAACGAACCAGCCTTGTCTTTGCGTTGTCCGTCTTGAGGTTCGCAGGCACTCCGGTCGTGCTGTCTGACAGCCCCGAACCAAAAGACAACCAGTACTACGCCTGGATCCAGGACCTCGTTTCCAGTCGCCGCACGAACAGCGAGATAGCCGAAGAGCTGCGCTGCGGATTCGTTGCGGGCACGGGCGATCTGTCGCTCGTATAGAATCTAAGCATCCGCACGCCGGTTAATGAATTGATTGGACACCACATGGAGATCCCCAGCACTCTGTGCAGCAATGTGTACGACTTCGCGTTTTGCCCCGAGCCCTGCTACGACCGCTTGGTCGACCTCGCCGACCCCGAGGACTGGGGTCCCGGCAACCGCATCCTCAAAAACTACCTGTCGTTCTCGTTTAGCCGCGCGGTGCTCCTGACCGAGCGCGACGTGGACCAGACCACGCCGTCCAATCTGCCGCTGGTGTTCGACGAGGACCGCTGCCTGTTCAACACCGGCCTGTACACGCGCCGCTACGAGACCATCTACGGCCTGTTTGAGCCCAACACCAAGCCCGACGCGCGCCAGCGCTGGTTTTTGAAGGGCTTCTTTAAGGAGAGCGACCCCATACTGGTCTCGTTTGAGTACTTGCCGTGCCGCGTGCGCTTTGCCGAGGACCCCTCCGAGCTGGTCTTTGACTACCGCCTGCCCATCCGCTCCAACATCGACCACATTCTGGGCGACGAGGAAAACCTCACGCGTATTCCCGCTAGCCTGATGGGGGAGGGCAACTCGCTGCTGCTGCGCCGCGCCTTTGAGGGAGCCGTCGTCGAGGCCGCCCGACGCGCCGCCGCCAATTACACGCTCGCCGTGCCGCAGTTCTACGGCGGCCGGATCCAGCTGCTCTTGCCGCTGTGCCTGACCGGCGACAAGCCCGAGCTGGCGTTGACCATCCAGCGCGAGGACGGTTTCTACGCCGCACGCACCTGCCTCACGCTCGACATGGCCTACAACAACGCGCGACTGATCTGCCGCCCCGAGACCTCGTGGATAAAGCGGTAAATGGTGGTTTAGCTGCAGTTTTACCTATTGCTTTGGTTGCTTTGGCTTAGCTAGCATCCACGAATTTAAAATCGGGGGCAAAAAGTTCTTGGTAAACCAGGCGCGGCTATGATAGTATCTCTTTTGTCGAAAGGCGACGGGCGATTGGCTCAGGGGTAGAGCATATCCTTCACACGGATGGGGTCACAAGTTCGAATCTTGTATCGCCCACCATCAAAAGTGTAGGTCAGAGGTGTTAAATCTCTGGCCTTTTTCTTTTTGACACCAAGGCTGACACCAAAATCGAATCGAAGTTGTATAAGGCGTCTTTTTTTATTGCACCCTTTTTGCTGACGCCATTGCATGTTTTGTATAAAACACATCCGTTTTTTCATTGAACTCCCCATGTGATTCGAGCGCAAATGTGGAGACAGGGACCGCATGCCCAGAGCGTCTTCCAGCGGATTTCTATCACACGACGGTATTTCGGCAGAACTCGTCAAGCTTTTGGTCAGAGTTTGGTCAGCTTCCGGTACTTACCCGCATGATGCCCCAGTAGATAATCGGCGATGTCCACAATCCGCACGGCCTATGGCCGATACCAGGGGAGGCCCATATGGACGAAATCGTCTGCGCAAACACCGCATTCCGCTACTGGCGCTGCCCACCGCAGGTCCGCGACCTCTACCCAGGACTGCCAAGCCCAGAAGACGGCTGGCGAGCTCTATCTCAATCGCCCTTTTTAGTCGACGTCCTCAAAACTCCGATTATTACCACAACAGTGCCCGGTGGTGTTAACTACCATTCGGGATTACGGACAACAATCCACTGTGATGATGCTTCGGGGGTGGATAGCACGCTGGAAACCACGATGAGCTTTAGGGTTACCAATCCACTTGCGACGTTATTTTCCATGGCGCGCTTTGTGTCTCCAACCGATCTTGTCCTTGCCATGTACGAATTTTGCGGATGGTTCTCAGTCTTTGAGCCCACCGCCGCAGCAGAAGCGGAACTAGACAAAGCCAATGACGCTGCCGAGAATGCAACCACCGAATCCCTCTTTGACCTCGATGAAAGCCAAGACGA
Organism: Coriobacteriaceae bacterium AM48-5; assembly: GCA_027669525.1. GTDB lineage: Bacteria > Actinomycetota > Coriobacteriia > Coriobacteriales > Coriobacteriaceae > Collinsella. Next base: position 68,001 of record JAQEDJ010000004.1, read on the forward strand.
ACCACAATGGAAACGCATTTATGCGCGCATAAAAGTCAAAGAACAGGTAAATACGAAGGGGCCCAACGGACAAAAGAAAACAAAGGAGGGCACAAGGCTAAAGGGCACTTCACTCTGGATGAGGAAGCCGCTCATCGAATTACACGAACTTCATGAGTACGCCAGTAAGATGAAAAGACGAAAGTGGGGTACAAAGTTTTACAACGCCGCGCAGCTGGTGACAGGTATAGCAGCTTCTCCGCTTGAAGTTGCAGGAATTTTATTACTATCGCTTCCTCGCTCGCGCGGCGGTGCCGGCTTTCGAAACGTATATATTAACGACCTTACGCCGCTTACCGCATCGGCGCAGAGCATTGCAGGGCAAAGAGTCTGCTACGGGGATATCGTGATCGTAAATCCAACCATAATGAAAGCAGGCATCGTGGAGATTCAGGGGGAGGTCATCCACGGATCAGGCGCCGTGCTGGACCACGATGCCAAACGCATGACAGCGCTGCAAAGTATGGGGTATGACGTCTTCCTGGTTACGCACGACATGCTTAACGATGCCGAGCAGCTTGATGCGATCGTGAGAAGTCTTTGCTCGCGCTTGGAATTACGCTATAGATGCAAAACTAAGGCGCAAAAGACGGCGGAAATGGAGTTACGAGCCAACGTACTGTGCAACTGGCTGGAAATCGGTCGTTAGACGGGTGCCCTGCTCACTTCCGGGCGACCTCGGTCGGCTGCCTGCGATGCCGCCGCCACGAAACCGGCCCATCTACTACGTTTAACCCCGACCCCTCGACCATACCCCGTATTTCGCGAAAACCGCAGGCCGTCTACCTGCGGTTTTATTTCTGCCCTAGACGCCATGGTCGGGGGATGTCGCCCAAACGTAGTAGATGGGCCGGTTTCGCCCAAACGTAGTAGATGGGCCGGTTTCGTGGCGGGGATCCCGGGGGGCGACCGGAGTGGAGCCTGATAGGCGGGCGCCGGTCTCCGCCGTCGCGGCCCCGCGGGACTCCGGCGCCCGCGCCCCCGGAAAGTTTTTCCAAAATTGTCCTTGCATCGTGGTCCGAGTTCCCGTATAGTACTTCTTCGCACGGGGGCGTAGCTCAGCTGGGAGAGCGCTTGACTGGCAGTCAAGAGGTCAGGGGTTCGATCCCCCTCGTCTCCACCCGAGCATTGAATGAGGCTCCAACGCAAGTTGGGGCCTTTTTTCATATAGGAACACAAGGTCAAAGGCGGCACCATGATCCTCCTGGTCGACAAGATCGAAAAAAGCTTCGGCGTACGCGTCCTCTTTAGCGGTGCGTCCTTCCAGATCAACCCCGGCGAGCGCTTCGCGCTCGTGGGCCCCAACGGCGCCGGCAAAACCACCATGCTCAAAATCATCATGGGCATCGACAGTCCCGACTCCGGCCAGGTCCAGTACGCAAAGGACTGCCAGGTGGGCTACCTAGAGCAGGAAACTAATCTGGAACAAAAGGACACCACCATCCTCGCTGAGGTCATGGCCGCCGCCAAGGAAATCCGCCGCATGGGCGAGCGCGCTAACGAGCTGCAGGCCCAGATCACCGAGCTCTCCGAGCAGGGCAAGGACGTCGACGCACTCCTTAACGAGTACGGGCAGGTCCAGGACCGCTTTGAGCACCTGGGCGGCTACGAGCTCGAGAGCAACGCCCGCAAAATCCTTTCCGGCCTGGGCTTTAAGGTCACCGACTTTGAGCGCCCATGCTCCGAGTTCTCGGGCGGCTGGCAGATGCGCATCGCGCTCGCCAAGCTCTTCCTGCGCCATCCCGACCTGCTGCTTCTGGACGAGCCCACTAACCACCTGGACCTCGAAAGCGTCCAGTGGCTGCGCGGCTTTATCGCCAACTACGACGGCGCCGTCCTCATCGTCAGCCACGACCGCGCCTTCATGGACGCCTGCGTCGACCACGTCGCCGCCCTCGAGAACCGCCGCGTGACCACCTACACCGGCAACTACAGCAGCTACCTCAAGCAGCGCGAGGACAACCTGGAGCAGATGCGCGCCAAGCGCGCCGCCCAGGAGCGCGACATCGCCCACATGCAGGTCTTCGTCGACAAGTTCCGCTACAAGCCCACCAAGGCCGCCCAGGCCCAGGAGCGCATCCGCAAGATCGAGCAGATCAAAAAGGAGCTTGTCATCCTACCCGAGGGCCACAAGCACATCGACTTTAAGTTCCCCGACCCGCCTCGCTCCGGCGACATGGTCGTGGGCCTGGAGGGCGTCTCCAAGTCCTACGGCAACAAGCACATCTACAGCGACATCGACCTCAAGCTCTACCGCGGCGAGCACGTGGCGCTCGTCGGCCCCAACGGCGCCGGCAAGTCCACGCTCATGAAGATCATCGCCGGACTGGAGCCGCCCACCACCGGCACCCGGGACCTGGGCACCAACGTGGGCGTGGCCTACTACGCCCAGCACGCACTCGAGGGCATGACCGAGTCCAACACCGTCCTGCAAGAGATCGACACCGTCACGCCCAAGTGGACCGTGCCACAGCAGCGCAGCCTACTGGGCGCCTTCCTGTTTAGCGACAACGATTCCATCGAGAAGCAGGTTCGCGTCCTCTCCGGCGGCGAAAAAGCGCGTCTGGCCCTGGCCAAGATGCTCGTGGCCCCCGAGGCGCTCCTGTGCCTGGACGAGCCCACCAACCACCTAGACATCGACTCGGTGGACATGCTCGAGAACGCCCTGCAAAATTTCCCCGGCACCATCGTGCTGATCAGCCACGACGAGCACCTGGTGCGCGCCGTGGCCAACCGCATCATCGACATTCGCGACGGCAAGGTCACGGTCTACGACGGCGACTACGACTACTACCTCTACAAGCGTGAGGACCTCGCGGCCCGCGCCGCCGCCGAGGCGTCCACGGAGAGCGCGCCGGCCACGACCAAGTCCACCAAGGCCAGCGCCGCCCAGGCCGACACCCCCGTCGCCGCCCCCAAGCCTGCCGAGGGCAAAAAGACCAAGGAGCAAAAGCGCGCCGAGGCCCAAGCCCGCGCTGCGCTCAACAAAAAGCTCAAGGGCGTGCGTAACCAGCTCAAGAAGATCGAGACGGAGCTCGACAAAAAGCGCGCCCGCTATGACGAGCTTATGGAATTGATGGCAAGCGAAGAGCTTTATGCCGATCAAGACAAGTTCAACGCCGCGCTGGGGGAATATAACGGCCTTAAGCAAGAGCTGCCCAAGCTCGAGGACGAATGGCTGGAGCTTTCCACCCAGATCGAAGAGGAGACCGCGCGTGAACTCTCGTAAAGCCGCCGCCGTGGCGATGAGCATCATCGCCATCGCCTGTCGCATCTGCGGCATCTTTATGAGCGCGATGACCGTGCTGCTGTGCTTTAGCGGCCTCACCGCCAAGCTGCAGATCGTCGGCTTTGTCGTCGAGCTTTCGCGCGCGCTGCCGAGCGTCATCGCCGGCTACGGCGTCATCACGTCGCCTTTTGGCGGCGTGTTCCGCCTGGATTACGCCATCGTCGCCGTGATCCTGTTTGCGATCGACTATCTGCTCACGCGCGCCTCGCGCCGCGTCCGCTAGTGGGGCGCCATGTCCAGCAGCTACCTCATGAACCTACTCGCCAGCGCCGTCGCCGTCATCGTGGGCATCGTGATCCACGAGAGCGCGCACGCCGCCGCGGCCTGGGCACTCGGCGATAAGACGGCCCGTTCGCGCGGACGCGTCTCACTCAACCCGCTCAACCATATCGACCCGTTTGGCACCATCATCCTGCCGCTGCTCATGCTTGCCGCCGGCGGCCCGGTGTTCGCCTTCGCCAAACCCGTACCCGTCTACCTCAACAACCTCAAACACCCCAAGCGCGACGAGGTCCTGGTGAGCGCAGCCGGCCCCGCGTCGAACATCGCACTCGCGTGCCTCGCGGCCGCCCTCATGCACGCAGCGTACGGCAACCTCTACACCAGCATGTCCTTTGCCGTGGCGTCACAGATCATGAACTTCGGCGCCACGTTCATCGTGGTCAACCTGTCACTCGCGTTCTTCAATCTCATCCCGATCCCGCCGCTCGACGGCTCGTCGATCATCGTGCCGTTCCTCAAAGGCAAGGCGCTCGCCAGCTACTACCGCCTGCAGCAATACGCCATGCCCATCCTCATCTTGGTGTTGTACCTGCTGCCCATGTGGACCGGCATCGACGTGATCGGCCGGTATTTCGACGTTACCGTGTATCCGCTGGCAGAGCAGCTGCTCACCTTCGCAATCGCCGGTATCTAGGGTAAACTTACAAATCGACCGTGCAAATCGGTCGCAACATGCACCCAAACCGCGCCGCGAAGGCGCCGTCAAAGGAGGTCGAAGATGTCGTATCGCGTGTCGACGCAGGTCTACAGCGGACCGTTCGACCTGCTGCTGCAGCTGGTTACCCGCCAAAAAGTCGATATCGGCGCTATCTCGATCAGCGAGGTGGCCGAGCAGTACCTTGCCGAGGCCGAGCGCATCGAGGCGCTGGACCTGGACGTGGCGAGCGATTTTTTGCTGGTCGCAGCAACCCTTTTGGACATCAAGGCCGCCTCGTTGGTGCCGCAAGAGGCCCCGCGCAAAGCCGATGACGATGACGAGATCGACGATGACCTCGAAGAACTTAGCGCGCTCGACGGGGACGCCCTACGCGAGGTCCTGATCCAGCGCCTGATCGCCTACAAGCAGTTTAAAGGCGCGGCTGCGGCCCTCGGTGCCCGCATGCAGGCCGAAAGCCGCATGCACCCGCGTGTGGCCGGCCCCGACCCCGAGTTCCTGGGGCTCATGCCCGACTACCTGGCCGGCATCACCCTGCGCGGCCTCGCCGTCATCTGTGCCGACCTGGACGGCAAGCGCCAGACCTTCCTGCTGGAGGCCGAGCACGTGGCGCCGCATCGCGTGCCGCTCGATCTGACCGTAGCCTCGGTCGACCGCTTTACCATGCGCACCAAACTTGCACCTTCCGCGAGCTGTTGGACGGCGACGCCACCACCGAGCAGCTCGTCGTCACCTTCCTGGCCATGCTCGAGCTCGCCAAGCGCGGCTCGCTCACGCTGAGCCAGGACGAGATCTTTGGAACCATTCAAATCAACCGCGTCGAGGGCGCCGAGGCATACGTGCCCGGCGAGGGCCCCGAGCTCACCGAATAGGAGCCGCAACCATGTCAACCCTTTCCACGCTGGAGGTAAACAGCCTCAAAGGCGCCCTCGAGGCGCTGCTGCTGGTGTCGAGCGACCCGGTGAGCGCGCCTGCGCTGGCAGGTGCGCTAGATATCGCCCCTGGCGAATGCGCATCGCTGCTCGCCGAGCTCAAGGTTGAGTACGAGGAAGCCAACCGCGGCTTTCAGCTGCGCGAGGTCGCCGGCGGCTGGCGCCTGTTTACGCATCCCGCCTACCACGATGTGGTCGAGGCCTATGTGTTGAGCTGGGACACGCAAAAGCTGTCGCAGGCGGCGCTTGAAACCCTGGCCGTCATCGCATACCACCAGCCCGTGACGCGCGAGGTGGTCAAAGGCATACGCGGCGTCAATTCCGACGGCGTCATCGCGTCGCTCGTGGACAAGGGTCTGGTGCGCGAGCTCGGCCGCGACCCCCAGCGCGGTCAGGCGATCATCTATGGCACGACCAACGCCTTCTTGGAAAAGTTTGGTCTACGCTCCACCCGCGACCTGCCCGATCTGGAGCAGTTTGCCCCCGACGAGCAATCGCGCCAGTTTATCCGCGAGCGCCTGAGCGGCCGCAGCATTCAGTCCACGCTCGAGGAGCAGGCCGAGGACCTGGACGAAGAGCGCGAACTGCTCGATACCGATGTTGAAGATGTTGAGGCAGTCGAGGACTTGGAATCCCTGGTCGTCGGCGAGACCTCGGAGGATTTACATGACGAGGACTAACGAAGTAGGGGAGACGCGTGCCATGGGCAGCGCAGTGCCCGCCACCGACGCCCAGCCCGTCTATCCGCACACCATGCGCCTGCAGCGCTTTTTGGCGCGCGCGGGCGTGGCGAGCCGCCGCGGCTCGGAGGACCTGATGACCGCCGGCCGCGTGACCGTCAACGGCGAAGTCGCGACCGAGCTGGGCACCAAGGTCGACGTCGACCGCGACCATATCGAGGTCGACGGCATGCCCGTCAAGCTCAACCAGGCGCCGTATACCTGATGCTCTACAAGCCAACTGGCTACCTCACCACCATGAGTGACCCGCAGGAGCGCCCTTGCGTGGCCGACCTGGTCCCCCGCGACCGCTTTCCGGGACTCTTTCCGGTGGGTCGTCTGGACCGCGACACCACGGGCCTCTTGCTCTTTACCACCGATGGCGACCTGTCACAGGATCTGCTGCACCCGAGCAAACACGTCTACAAGACCTACCAGCACTCGTGGACGGGCAGCTGACCGACCGCGATCTAGACCCGCTCCGCAGTGGAATTGAGCTCGACGACGGTCTGTGCCAGCCGGCGATCTGTCGCGTCATCACCGCGCGCGAGGCAGAGGCTGTGGCTCCGCAAGGCGTAAAGCCCGGTACCACCGCCGTGGAGGTCATTATCCGCGAGGGGCGCAAGAACCAGGTCAAGCGCATGCTGGGCAAGATCCACCACCCGGTGATTCGCCTGCATCGCTGCAACTTTGCCGGCCTGGAACTCAAGGACGTGGCCAAGGGGTCGTGGCGCGAGCTCACCGACCGCGAGGTGCAGATCCTCAAGTCCGGCGGCATCCCGCCCAAGCAGGCCGGCGCCAAGCGCGACGGCCACGCGTCTCGGGACACTACCGCCACCCGCACGCGTCACCACGGCAGCCACGGCTCCGCACCCAAGCGCAACACCTACCGCGAGCGCTACACAGGCTAGCAACCCGCCGCGCCCCAGCGCCCGCGAACCATACCAGCACGTCAACCATCGAAAGGAAGCACTGCATGATCGTCGCTATCGACGGCCCCGCCGGTTCCGGCAAGTCCACCATCGCCAAGGAGATCGCCCGCCAGCTGGGCTTTAACAAGCTCGACACGGGCGCCATGTATCGCGCCGTCACCTTCGCCGCGCTCGACCGCGGCATCGATCTGGACGACGAGGCGGCCATCGACGCCCTCGCCGAGCAGATCGAGATTCGCTTTACCAACGGCCCCGGCGAGGATACGCGCCTGACTATTGACGGCCAGGACGCTTCGGCCGCCATTCGTACCCCGCAGGTCGACGCCAACGTATCCAAGGTCTCGGCCTACCCGGGCGTGCGCGCCGCCATGCTCATTCACCAGCGCCGCGCCGCCGAGGACCGCGATATCGTGGCCGAGGGTCGCGACATCGGAACCGTCGTGTTCCCCAACGCGCAGGTCAAGGTCTTCCTGACTGCCGATCCGCGCGAGCGCGCCCGCCGCCGCGTGCTGCAGCGCCACCAAAACGACGTCCAGCCGCTCACGCCCGCGCAACTCGAGACCGAAGTCGACGAGACCCTCGACGCCCTCAAGCAGCGCGACAAGCTCGACAGTAGTCGCGAGGTCGCCCCGCTCGTGCCCGCCGAGGACGCCGTGCACGTCGACTCCACCGCCCACACCATCGATGAGGTCGTCCGCATTATCGAGGACCTCATCAACCAAAGGAGGTAGCCCATGCGCCTGTTTAAACAGACGCCCGAGGATTATTACAACGCTCCTTATGACGAGTTCCCGGCGCTCATCCGCGGCACCGTCGTCGTGGTCATGGGCATCCTGTGGGCTTTCTCCAAGCTTATGTGGCGCTGGAAGGTCGAGGACGCCGACCTGCTGTTTGAGCGCCAGGAAGGCCGCGGCAGCGTGGTCATCTGCAACCACACCTCGATGGCTGAGCTCTTGGCCGTGGAGACGGCGCTATTCTTTGGCGGCCGCCGCATTCGCCCCATCTTTAAGTCCGAGTTCGCCAAGAGCAAGATTGTGCGCTGGGCTTTTAGCCGCGTTGGCGGCATCCCCGTGGAGCGCGGCACTGCCGATATGAAGTGCCTGCGCGCCGCCCAGCATGCGCTGCTGCGCGGCGAGGACGTCCTGATCTTCCCCGAGGCACGCGCATCCGCTCGCGCGAGATCAAGCCCGAGGTCCACGGCGGCTTTGCGCTCATCGCTCAGATGGGCAAGGCGCCCGTCAACCCGCTCGCCATCTGCGGCTGGTCCGACATCACGCCCGCGGGCAAAAGGCTCATGCGTCCCAAGAAGTGTTGGATTCGTGCCGGCAAGGCCGTCTCGCTTTCCGATGCACCGGCCGAGCTCAAGCGCAAGGAGCGCTTGGCTTGGTTTGAGTCCGAGGCCATGAGCCGCGTATACGCCATGCGCGACGACCTGTGCGCCGAGCATCCGGGCAGGTTCTAGCCATGAGCGAGAACGTGACGAACACCGCCGCGACTGCGTCCGACCAGGACGGCGCGCCCACCATCGAGATTGCAGCTCACGCCGGCACCTGCTACGGCGTACAGCGCGCGCTCGATATGGCCCTGGCGGCCGCCCCGCAGGCGGGGGAGACCGCTACGGTCCATACCCTAGGCCCGCTTATCCATAACCCCATCGTGGTACGCGAGCTCGCCGAGGCAGGCGTCGGTCTAGCAGAAACCCTGGACGACGCAGCGTCGGGCACCGTAATCATCCGCGCCCACGGCGTGGTGCCGCAGGTCATCGATGCTGCCCGCAAGCGTAGCCTTAACGTCGTCGACGCCACCTGCCCTTACGTCAAGAAGGTCCACGTGGCCGCCGAGCGGCTGGTGCGCGAGGGCTACCGCGTACTCGTCGTGGGCGAGCCGGGCCATCCCGAGGTCGAGGGCATTCTGGGTCACGCCGGCGATGACGCGCAGGTCGTGAGCTGTGCCGCCGACGCCAACGCTTGTCGCTCAAGGGCAAGGTGGGCCTGGTTGTGCAGACCACCCAGACCGCGCAGAACCTCGCCGAGGTCGTGGCTGCCATCACCCCGCGCGTGCAGGAGCTGCGCGTGATCAACACCATCTGCGCCGCCACGAGCGAGCGCCAGCAGGCAGCCGCATCACTTGCCAAACGCTGTGATTGCATGGTCGTCGTGGGTGGCAAGAACTCGGGCAACACGCGCCGCCTGGCTCAGATCTGCGCCCATGCCTGCGAGCGTACGTATCACATCGAGGAGGCATCCGAGATCGATGCCGCATGGTTTGCCAACGCACGCCACATCGGCATCACCGCCGGAGCTTCCACCCCGCAAGAACACATCGAGCGCGCCGTCGAGCGCATCAAGGAGCTTTGCCGCTAATCATGGACCAGACCGTACCCGCATACGCCGCCGAGGTGGCCGATTACGGGCGCAGCCGCGACCCCGAGCCGGGTGAGGGCGCGCTCGTTAAAAACGTGCGCCCCGAATCGCCCGCATGGGATGTGGGCATCGAGCCGGGCATGCGCGTGCTCACGGTCAATGGCGAGCAGCTGACCGATATGATCGTGTGGCTCTGGGAGGCAGATGACGACACCGTCGAGTTGGAGGTATTCGACCCGCGCGACGGCACCGTCACCCCCGTCGAGCTCGACCGCTTTCCCGGCGAGGATTGGGGTTTGGAGTTCGATGGCCCCATCTTCGACGGCATGCGTACCTGCGTCAACGCCTGCGTGTTCTGCTTTATGACCATGCTCCCCAAGGGCGGCCGCTCCACGCTCTATATTCGCGACGACGACTATCGCCTAAGCTTTTTGCAAGGCAACTTTGTCACGCTTACGAACCTCACCGACGAGGACGTGCAAAACGTCATCCAGCGCAACATGAGTCCCATGAACGTGTCGGTCCACGCTGTGAGCCCCGACGTCCGCCGTCGTATGATGGGCCGTAACGCCCAGCGAGGCATGGACGTACTCGAGACCATCATGGCCGCCGGCATCGAGATTCACGCGCAGATCGTGTTGTGCCCCGGCATGAACGACGGCGAGGAGCTGGAAAAGACCCTGCGCTTTTGCGAGGAGCACGAGCAAATCACAAGCCTGGGCATCGTGCCGCTCGGCTTTACCAAGCATCAGAACCGTTTTAGCTGGTCCTACAGCGACAAGCCCGAGCTAGCGCGCGAGACCATTGCCATGATCCGTCCCTACCAGGACCGTGCCTTCGAGCGCTTTGGCCGCCACACCTTCCAGATGAGCGACGAGTTCTATCTGGACGCCGGCATCGATCCTCCCGAGGCGGACTTTTACGACGGTTACCCGCAGTACTACGACGGCATCGGCATGATCCGCTCGTATCTAGACGAGACCGACGACGTGCTTGCCGCCGATACCGAGCGACTGGCCCGCGTCCGCGAGGCCATCGCCGCACGCAGCCAGCACCTGCTGTGTCTTTCGGGCGCCAGCGCGCGCGACACCGTGGCACGCTTTGTGGAGTCGCCGCATGGTCTCGACGGCACCGTCACGGCCATCAAGAACCGCTACTTTGGCGGCAACGTGGACGTGACCGGCCTCATCGTCGCGTGCGACATTCTGGAGCAGCTGCCCCAAGACCTGTCGGGGGTTATGCTCTTTGTGCCTAAGCTCATGTTCAACGCTGACGGCATGACGCTTGACGAGTATCATCGTGACGATTTACTCGCAAGCCTTACCAGTCGCGGCGCCGAGGTTCATGTGGTATCGACCATGCCGCATGAGCTGCTCGATACCCTGGAGCACATCCTTGGCATTGTGCCTGCCGACTCTACTAATTCCACTGACCCTACCCATTAAAGGAGAGCAGATGAAACCTATCGTCGCCGTCGTCGGACGCCCCAACGTGGGCAAGTCCACGCTCGTTAACCGCCTGGCCCAGACCTCGGACGCCATCGTCCACGAGTCCCGCGGCGTCACGCGCGACCGCTCGTATCACACGGCCGATTGGAACGGTCGTGAGTTCACCATCGTCGACACGGGCGGTATCGAGCCACTCAAGAGCGACGATGTCTTTGCCACGTCCATCCGCGACCAGGCACTCGCCGCCGCCGAGGAAGCCGCCGTCATCCTGTTTGTGGTCGACGGCCGCACCGGCGTCACCGAGGAGGACGAGTCGGTCGCTCGCATGCTCAAGCGCTGCGACAAGCCGGTCTTTCTGCTGGTAAACAAGCTCGACAACCCCGATCGCGAGAACGACAGCATCTGGGAGTTCTATTCGCTCGGCATCGGTGAGCCCACGCCGCTCTCGGCCCTGCATGGTCATGGCACGGGCGACCTGCTCGACGATATCGTGGCCCTGCTTCCGGAGGAAGAGGACGAGGTCGCCGACGAGTTCCCCGATGCGCTGAACGTGGCCATCATCGGCCGCCCCAACGCCGGCAAGTCCTCGCTGTTCAACCGCATCCTAGGCGCCGACCGCTCTATCGTGTCCAACATTGCCGGCACGACGCGCGACGCCATCGACACCGTCGTGGAGCGCAACGGCAAGCACTACCGCATGGTCGACACCGCGGGCATCCGCAAGAAGAGCACCGTGTACGAGAATATCGAGTACTACTCGATGGTCCGCGGCCTGCGCGCCATCGACCGCGCCGACGTGGCGCTGCTCGTCGTCGACGCCTCCGTGGGCGTTACCGAACAGGACCAGAAGGTCATGGGTCTTGCCATCGAGCGCGGCTGTGCCATCGTTGTGCTGCTCAACAAGTGGGACCTGCTCGACGACGACCGCAAGCGCGAGGCCTGCATGGAGACCATCGACCGCCGTCTGGGCGTCATGGCTCCCTGGGCCCAGTACCTGCGCATCTCTGCCCTCACTGGCCGCAGCGTCGAGAAGATCTGGGCGATGGTCGACGCAGCCGAGAAGACGCGTTCGCAAAAGATCAGCACCTCGCGCCTCAACACGTTCCTCACCGACCTACGTGAGTTCGGCCACACCGTGGTGGACGGCAAGCGCCGCCTGCGCATGCACTACGTGACTCAGACGGGCGTCAATCCGCCGACGTTCACGTTCTTCGTCAACCACAGCGATCTGGTCAACGACACCTACCAGCGCTACGTGGAGAACCGCATGCGCTCGACCTTCGATTTTGCCGGCACGCCCATTCGACTCTTCTTTAGGAAGAAGGAACAAAAGGATGCATAATCCGATTCTGCTGACCGCCATCTGCGCCGTGGTCTCGTTCTTTATCGGAGCGATTCCGTTTGGCCTGATCCTGGGCCGCGTGTTCAACCACACCGACATTCGCAAGGCGGGTTCCGGCAACATCGGCACAACCAATGCGCTGCGCGTGGCCGGCCCTAAGGTGGCCGCGCTCACGTTGTTGCTCGACTGCCTTAAGGGCGCCATCTGCGTCCTTATCGCGCGTCCGCTCATTGCCGACTTGGGCTATGGCTTCCCCGTAAGCATCATGGCGCCCGGAGCCCCTGGCGATTGGATGCTCGGCGTCATTTGCCTGGCAGCGGTGTGGGGCCATATCTTCTCGCCCTACCTTAACTTCCACGGCGGCAAGGGTATCGCGGTTGGCCTGGGCGTCATCCTCGCCTGGTACTGGCCTATTGGCCTGTCGCTGCTCGGCATGTTTATCGTGGCCGTCGCCATCACCAAGTATGTGTCGGTGGGCTCGCTTGCCGCTGCCATCGGTCTTCCCATCGCTGCTTGCGCGGTCTTTCCGTACAGCAGCCTGGGACTTAAGTTTTGCATGGCGATAATCGGCATCACCGTTGTGTGGGCCCATCGCGCGAATATCCAAAAGCTCATGGCCGGTAAGGAGTCCAAGCTCTCGTTTACCAAGCGCGTCACCGAGCCCGACGATAAGTAGGAGAGAATCATGAATGTTGCGCTGATTGGCTCCGGCTCCTGGGGAACCGCCGTCGCCGGCCTTGCCGCCGCGCGAGCCGAGCGCGTGACCATGTGGGCCCACAGCGAGCAGACGGCCGCCGGCATCAATGGCGAGCACTGCAACCCCCGGTATCTGGTGGACTACGAGCTGCCCGGCAACGTCGTCGCCACGACGGACCTGGCGCAAGCGCTCGATGCCGCCGACGCCATCATCTTTGCCGTGCCCTCCACACACCTGCGCAGCGTATGTCATCAGGCAGCGCCTTTCATCGCCGCCAACACCCCGGTGCTCTGCCTTACCAAGGGCATTGAGCCCGAGTCTGGCCTGCTCATGAGCGAGGTCATTGCCAGCGAGATCGGCAACGAGCGGCGTGTGGCGGCCCTCTCGGGCCCCAACCATGCCGAGGAGATTTGCCGCGGCGGGCTCTCTGCCGCCGTCATCGCCAGCGAGGACCAGCAGGTGGGGGAGACCTTTAAGGAGCTGCTGCTGTCCACGGCCTTCCGCATCTACCTGTCGCAGGATATGACCGGTGTCGAGGTTTGCGGCGCTATGAAAAACGTCATCGCCATCGTGTGCGGCATTTCCGCCGGTTCTGGTGCGGGCGACAACACGCTCGCCCTCATCATGACGCGCGGCCTGGCCGAGATCAGCCGTCTGGTGCACGCCCGCGGCGGCCAGGCCATGACCTGCATGGGACTTGCCGGCATGGGCGACCTCATTGCCACCTGTACCTCGGAGCATTCGCGCAACCGCACCTTTGGCTACGAGTTTGCCCACGGCGTGTCGCTCGACGAGTACCAGACGCGTACGCATATGGTGGTCGAGGGCGCCGTCGCAGCCCGCAGCGTGAGCGAACTCGCCCGTTCACTGGGCGTAGACATTCCGCTCACCTTTGCCGTGGAGCAAACGCTCTACAACGGTGTTACTTTGGATAGGGCGCTCGAGATTCTCACCGACCGCGTCCCTTCTCAAGAGTTCTACGGACTCACCGACTAGCGCAGAAAGGCTACTACCATGGGTTCCATTAAAATCGCTCCGTCCGTCCTCTCGGCCGACATGGCCAACCTCAAGGGCGAACTCGACAAGATCGCCGGTGCCGACTACGTGCACTTCGACGTCATGGACGGCCACTTTACCGGCAACCTCACCTTTGGCGTTGACATCCTCAAGGCCGTCAAGCGCTCCACCAATGTACCGGTCGACGCGCACCTCATGGTGTCGAACCCCGACGAGACGGTCGATTGGTACGCAGACGCCGGCGCCGATATGATCACCGTACACTACGAGGCCTCCACGCACCTGCACCGCACGCTCACCCATCTGCAGCAGCGCGGCGTTAAGGCCGGCGTGGTGCTCAACCCCGCCACCCCCGTGTGCGTGCTGGAGAGCATCATCGACGTCGTCGATATGGTGCTGCTCATGAGCGTGAACCCGGGCTTTGGCGGTCAGAGCTTTATCCCGGGCACCATCGCTAAGCTCCACGAGCTCAGGGCCATGTGCGAGCGTCACGGCGTTTCGCCCCTCATCGAGGTCGACGGTGGCATTTCTTCCAAGAACATTGTCGAGGTCGTCAAGGCCGGCGCCAACGTGCTCGTGGCCGGTTCTGCCGTATTTAAGTCCGAAGATCCCGCTGCCGAGGTTGCGCTGCTGCAGAAGCTGGGCAACGAGGCCGCACAGGAGGCATAAACCCTTATGACCGCAGGTCAAAACCGCATACCCGTGAATCTTGACTATGCCGCCTCGACGCCCATGCGCGCCGAGGCGCTCCTTGCGCAGCGCGAATACGACGACAGCGAGCTTGCCGGCGTCAACCCCAACTCGCTGCATTCGCTCGGCCGCAAGGCTGCCACGCGTCTGGAGGTTGCACGTCGCGAGATCACCCGCAGCTTTGGCGCGCGCGTCCGCCCGTCCGAGATTGTACTGACCAACGGCGGCACCGAAGCCAACCAGCTGGCGCTGCTCGGTCTTGCCGAGGGCGCTCGTCAGCGCGATCGCAAGCGCAATCGTGTAATCGTTTCGGCCATCGAGCACGATTCGATTCTGGACAACCTGCCGTTGCTGCGTGCCGCCGGCTTTACCGTCGACCTGGTGAAGCCCTGCCGCATGGGCTACATTAAGCCTGCCACGCTTGTCGAGCTGCTCGGCGACGACGTGGCGCTCGTGAGCATCATGGTTGCCAACAACGAGACCGGCGTGGTGCAGCCCATCCGCGAGCTTGCCGCGGCCACGCATACCGTTGGCGCCCTGTTCCACACCGATGCCATCCAGGGGTATCTGCATATTCCGCTCGATGTCACCGAGCTGGGCGTCGACGCCATGTCCGTCGCAGCCACAAGATTGGCGGTCCCGTGGCATCTGGCGCACTCTACCTTAAGAGCCGCACGCCGCTGCGCCCGCGCATCTTTGGCGGCGGACAGGAGGCCGGTCGTCGTGCCGGCACGCAAGACCTGCGAACGCAGCTCGCCTTTGCCGCTGCCGCCTCATCTCTGACGCCCCATGTGGCTCAGGAGCGCGCGAAGCTGCAAGCCCTTTCCGACAAGCTCTACGCCACGCTTACGGCTCATCCGCGTATTCATGCCACCATGGGCGACTACGCACAGGCCGATCGCCTGCCGGGCATGGTGTCGATCTACGTTGATGGCATGGACTCCGAGGAGCTCATCGTCAAGCTCGATGCCGCCGGCTTTGAGGTTTCGGCCGGCTCGGCGTGCTCGAGCGGCAGCATGGACCCGAGCCATGTGCTCAGCGCCATGGGCATTGGTCGCGAGCAGGCACTAGGTGCACTGCGCATTTCCTTTGACGACCGCGTGAATCCGGACGATCTGGACGAGTTTGCCCAGACGCTGCTCTCGATCGCAGGTGCCGCATGATCGTCGCCGAGCTCGAGCGCGCGCTACTGGCACGCTATCCCAAGACGGACACCGAGCCCTGGGACCACGTAGGACTCTCCGTTGGCGATCCGGCCGCGGAGATCACCGGCGTTGCCTGCGCACTCGATGCGACTGAGGCTAATGTTCGCCGCGCCCAAGAAGCAAGCGCCAACGTGCTGCTGACGCATCATCCCATATACATCAAGGCACCCGAGGCCTTTTGTCCGGCGGATGCCACACGACCCCAGTGCAGTGCGGCCCTCTACGAGGCTGCCCGCTGCGGGGTGAGCATTATCTCGCTCCACACCAACCTGGACCGCTCGCACGAAGCCCGTGTCTGCCTGAGCAAGCTGCTGGGTGCCGCACCCGTGAGCTCACTGGAGCACGTGGACGACCCCGAGGCCACCGGCCTGGGCGCACTTGCAACGCTCAACGACCCGTGCACGCTGCGCGATCTTGCCACCCGTGCTGCCACGGCCTTTGGCAGCGACCCGCGTGTGTGGGCAAAGCTGATCGCCCGTGCCGCACCGTCGCCATTTTGGGCGGCTCCCTGGGCGACTTCGGAGAGCTCGCCATCGCCGCGGGCGCAGATGTTGTCGTGACGGGCGAGGCGGGCTACCACGTGGCGCAAGACCTTGCCTTGCGCGGGCTGCCGGTGATCTTGCTCGGCCACGACCGCTCCGAGGAGCCGTTCGTTGATATATTGATGAACTCTGCAGTTGACGCCGGGGCCGACCCCCGTCATGCGATTAAAATACTGAACCCTTGCCAATGGTGGACTGTGACAAAAGGAGAGAACTTATGAGCGCCGGCGCTACGCTACTCAAGCTGCAACAGATCGATTTGGAGCTCGCCCGCAACAAGAGCGAACTTGCCAATATGCCGGAGCTCAAGGAGCTCGCTTCCAAGCGCAAGACCTACGTTAAGCTCAAGGCCGAAATGACCAAGCTCTACGCCCAACGCAAGGACCTGGATATTGAGCTCGACGATCTCAACACCACCGAGATTCAGACCAATAACGCCATCGAGGCCGCTAAGAAGCGCCACGTTGACGGCTCCGACTACCGCGAGGTACAGGACCTGGAAAACGAGCTCGCCACCCTGGCCAAGCGCCTGGACAAGATTGAGCACACCCGCAAGGATGTCGTTGTCGCCCACAAAGAGGCGCTCGACCGCGAGACCCGCGCGCAGGCCATCATCGCCAAGTTCGAGGAGGGCGTGAAGGCCGATACCAAGGCCGCCCGCGCCAAGGCTGCCGACCTGCAGGCTCAGATCGAAGCCGCCACTAAGGAGCGCACCGCTCTTGCCGCCACGCTGCCGGCCGACGTGCTCACCGACTACGAGCGTCTGCTCAAGCAGTTCCGCGGCTTGGCCGTCGAGACCATCCAGGGCAACATCCCCACGGTCTGCCACACCGCGCTGCAGGCATCGTCCATGAGCGACCTCAACCACGACGGTAGCGAGATTACGCACTGTCCGTACTGCCACCGCCTCCTGGTGCTCCCGAGCAAGGAAGCCTAGCTATGACGGCGGCATCCAACAATTCAATGCAACTTGAGGGAAAAACGATCCTGCTGGGCATTACCGGCGGGATCGCCGCCTATAAGTCGTGCAATATCGTGCGCCTGCTGCAAAAGCGCGGCGCACGTGTCAAAGTCGTTATGAGCGAGCATGCCACGGAGTTCGTGGGCCCGCTCACGTTCCGCGCGCTCACCAATGAGCCGGTCGCGGTTGGGCTATTCGACGACCCGTCTGACCCCATCCACCATATCTCGCTTGCGCAGGAGCCCGATCTGGTGGTCGTGCGCCCGCGACGGCCAATATCATCGCCAAGATGGCCAACGGCATCGCCGACGACCTCATCTCCACCACGCTGCTTGCGACGCCGCGGCCCGTCGTGATCGCGCCGGCCATGAACAATGGCATGTGGAAGGCGCCGGCGACGCAGGCCAACATGGCCACGTTGCGCGAGCACGATGTCCATGTGGTGGGACCCGGCAGCGGCTACCTTGCCTGCGGCGACGTGGACACGGGGCGCATGAGCGAGCCCGAGGACATCGTCGAGGCCGTCTGCGAGGTGCTCAATCCCGTGCAACAAGACCTGGCGGGCAAGCGCATCGTCATCACTGCCGGCCCCACGCATGAGCCGATCGATCCCGTGCGCTTTATCGGCAATCGGTCGTCGGGCAAGATGGGTATCGCCCTGGCGGGGGAGGCCGCACGTCGCGGTGCCGTCGTCACGCTCGTGCTGGGACCGACATCGCTCGACGTTCCCCGCGGTGTGGAGTGCGTGCACGTACAGACCGCCTCAGAAATGCTCAAGGCAGCGCTGAGCGCCTTCCAGACGGCCGACGCGGCCGTTTGCGCCGCCGCCGTCGCCGACT
Source organism: Coriobacteriaceae bacterium AM48-5 (assembly GCA_027669525.1). Classification (GTDB taxonomy): domain Bacteria; phylum Actinomycetota; class Coriobacteriia; order Coriobacteriales; family Coriobacteriaceae; genus Collinsella. The sequence goes on from JAQEDJ010000004.1 coordinate 85,953, forward strand.
ACACGCCGGCGGCCCCGGCGGACCATAAGCTCAAAAAGGCCAACGAGCGCCTGGATCGAATCGAGCTCGTCGAGACCGTTGACATCTTGGCCGAACTTTCACGCCAAAAGGGCGATCGCCTCGTAATCGGCTTTGCAGCCGAGACTGATAACGTCGTCGAGTACGCCGAGCGCAAATTGACCCGCAAAGGCTGCGATGCCATTATCGCCAACGATGTCTCACGCGCCGATTCGGGCTTTGGAACCGACACCAACAAGGCTTGGATCGTGAGCATAGCGGGTACGCAAGAACTACCCGTACTAACAAAACCCCAGCTCGCAGATACAATTTTGGACTTGCTTCAAAATTTGTAAAAAAGTTCTTGCACAAGGACAAAGTTTCGGGTTAATATACTCCCTGTTGCGAGCGAAAGCAGAGCAACAAACAAAAGCTTCGGGACGTGGCGCAGCTTGGTAGCGCACTTGACTGGGGGTCAAGGGGTCGCTGGTTCGAATCCAGTCGTCCCGACCAGAAGTTTGCAGGTCAGGTACTTAGTGCCTGACCTTTTTTGTTTTAAGCAATTGCTTTATTTTCAGTAAGCAACAGGGTGCCAAAAATCTACCTACGCGATAATCGCCTTTTGCGGCTACTTGCGCGTTTTTGCACGCGCTTGAGCCGATTTATTAACGCGATATGAATCTACATACGCGTAGCTGGTATGCAGCCGAGTACAGGCTGTATTTATCGCGGCGATTAACACAGATATAGCGACTATAACGGACAAGCGTGTCGCTGTATTTATTCCAGTAGTTCACTTGATCGGTGGACAAGTGGCTGTTGCAACGAAACGCCAAGCAGGATGGGCTCTATACGAGGACGCCGCAGGGTAATGGCGGGGGAGTGCGGCGGGCGCTCTGAAAGCCGCTGTGTGACCCCATGTCTCCTTAACTCGATAATTTGTGTTTCAAGCCACGAATCGGTCGAGCAATTGCCAAAAGAACGGCCCATGCAGGATTGCATGGGCCTTACATCAGATCAAATTTGAGCCAGAAGCACCAAACGGGGCAGACGCAACACCATCTCGTCGCGGCCTCGGCGAGCGACATATCGCAGTCGAGGTAGACATCGAGGAATTCGTCAGATCCCGCACAGTGGGACCGCGATGGTGGCCACCGCACCGCCCGAGGGGCCGTTGGCGAGCGAGACGGAGCCCCCGTGGGCGCTCGCGGCCTCGGAGGCGACGTGGAGGCCGAGCCCGTAGTGGCGACCTCCGTCACGCGAGGAGCGGGAGGAGTCGTCTGTGAAGAGGCGCTCGCAGCCGCGTTCAAGGGCGGCGGGAGAGAAGCCCGGTCCGTCGTCGGCCACCTCGATGACGAGGTGTCCGCCCGCGACGTCGCAGGAGACCGCCACACGCGAGCGCGCGTGCTCGGCGGCGTTGGCCACGAGGTTCGCGGCGGCTCGCG
>JAQEDJ010000040.1 GCA_027669525.1 Coriobacteriaceae bacterium AM48-5
GAGGAGGCTCGTGCCGACGCCGACGCGCGTGCCGCCGCAGGAGGAGGCTCGTGCCGACGCCGACGCGCGTGCCGCCGCAGCCGAGCTCGAGGCAGGGGAGCGTATTGAGCAGGAACTCGCCGCCGCCAAGGCCGCGCACGAGCGCGAGCTCGAGGTCACCGCCGCCAAGGCCGCGCACGAGCGCGAGCTCGAGGTCACCGCGCGGAGATGCAGCAACGCTTGGACTCGTTGGCACACGAGCTGGAGCAGTCCGAGCGCGATCGCGCCCGCGCCGAGCGCCGTGCCGAGGGCAACAGCCTATCGCGCTATCTGCTGGCTCGCTTGCGCGGAGAGGCCGCCGAGGGCGATGTCGCCACGACCGTTGAGGGAGATGAGACCGACGTTTCGGCATCTGACGCCATTGACGTCGAGCCTTCCGCAAAGGACGCCGACAAGTGATGAAGCACGTGCTCCGCGTGATCAACGTGTTGGCGACCGTGGTGATCCTGGTCGCCTTTGTGGTGCTGCTGCGCACGGTGTTCACGCCCGCTGGTGAGATCCCCACCATCATGGGCTACGGCTTTATGCGTACGCTGACCGGCTCGATGGAGCCGGCGATTCCCGTGCATTCGTTTATCGTCGTCGATACCGACAACAGCCAGGCCTACCAGGTCGGCGACATCATCACCTTCCATTCGTCCGATGACGCGCTGGAGGGTTCGCTCAACACGCATCGCATCGTTGCCGTGGAGGATGCGGCCGACGGCACGCCGGTTTACCGCACCAAGGGCGATGCCAATCCGGTCGAGGATGCTGCGCCCGTGCCCGCCGCCGACGTGGTGGGGCGCGTGGTCTTTGTCTCGGCGGGGCTGGGCGTGGTGGTCTCGTTGCTCACCAATCCGCTGCTGTTCTTTCCGCTTATCGTGGTGCCGCTGATCGTGCTGCTGGTGCTCGAGATTCGCCATATGGTCAAGACAACGCAAGAGGTGGCACGCGCCGAGGACGAGGCCGCCCTGCGCGCAGCCGTTGAGCAGATTCGCGAAAAGCGCCGTCGCGAGCAGGAGGAGCAGGGCGACGCCGGTGACGAGGGCGATGCCGACGGTGGCCATACCGATGAAAGTGCGGAAGCCGATCCCGGCGCCCCAGGCGATTCCAACCGCTCGGCATAGCTCATCGGTGCCTTTCGTCCCTGCAATTTGGACGCTCGCAGATGCTCCGCATCATCTGCTATTTCATACCAATATTCGTGCTACAGTTTGGACGCTTTATTGCCAATTGATTTCGGGGGAGTGGGATGGAACAGAAGCGCTCGGCGCAGTGTGCACGTGAAAGGCTTCGGTACCGATGACGGCGGCGTCTGATTTTATCGTGCCCGAGGGGACTGACGAGCTGAGCCGCAGCACCCGCCGCGCATGGCGCGACCGCCTCAACGACGCCAGACGCGCAAGATGGCCCTGGGTACGCTCGCCGCGTTTGCCGGCGGTACGTTTTGGGGTTTTTCTGGCACCAGCGCCAGCTACCTCTTTGACGTGTGCCATATCGAGACGTTTTGGCTGATGAGCGTGCGCCAAGTTATCGCTGGCCTGCTCTTTATGTTCGTTGTGCTCAGAAAAGACCGCGACCGCTTGATCGAGCTGTGGACTACCCCCGCCGATCGCAAGCAGCTTATTCTGTTTACGATTTTTGGCCTGCTGTTCAACCAGCTTTGCTATCTGTCAGCCGTGCGCCTGACCAACGCGGGCACCGCGACCGTCTTCCAGTGCCTGCAGCTGGTGGTCGTCATGGGGTATGCCTGCGTCACCGCGCATCGACTGCCGCGCACGCGCGAGGCTCTTGGCATTTTGCTCGCATTGGGCGGAACGTTTTTGATCGCCACGGGCGGCGACCCCAGTACGCTCAACATCTCGCCGATGGGCCTGCTCGCGGGCCTTTTGTGCGCAGTGGGCGGTGCCTGCATAGCAATCATCCCTGCCGGAATCCTCAACAAATACGGCAGCTCGGTCGTCACGGGCTCGGCCATGCTTTCGGCGGGAATCGTGATGAGTATCTTTACCCAGCCGTGGGCGCACATGCCGGCGCTCGGCCCCTCGGGTGTCGGCGCGCTCGCGATATTTATTGTGGTGGGGTCGTTCTTCGCCTATATGTTCTACATGCAGGGCGTTAAGGAGATTGGCTCGGTGCGCGCGAGCCTCCTTGGAACCATGGAGCCGGTTTCGGCCACCATCACCAGCGCCCTTATGCTGGGAACGGTGTTTTTGCCCACCGACCTGGCGGGCTTTGCCATGATTATCGCGATGGTGTTTTTGACGGTGTAGCTGGCGCCGCCGCCAAGACGGAAAAGGTGTTGTGCCGCATTTTCGCCAATTGATGTCCGTGTCTGGAGTTTAGCTGTCGATGCTCAAAATGCCATAAACTAGTAACGTTATGGACTTTTTCATTGCGACTCAATTGCGAGGATTTCTTTATGGCTGGTAATCACTTTAAGGGCAGCGATAGCGGCCGTCCTGCAGTTCCGCCGCGTCCGAACGGGGCTGGTAAGGCCGGCACGCCGGGCGGCGCTGGACAGGGCGGTTCCGGTAAGCGCGTGTCCCCGGGCGAGACGGCGATGTTTACCGCTCTGTACGAGCAGTCTCAAAAGGCAAAAAAGACCGGCCGTGCAAGAGGGAATGTCTTTGCGGGCGGTGCAACCTCCGCGTCGCGGCCGAGTGGGGCTCCTTCGGTACCCGCGAACAACGCAGGTGCTGCCAACGCCGCAAATGCCGCCGGCAACGTTAATGCCGGCAAGGCCGCCAACAATACTCCCTCTGCCGGTGGCGCGGGGCTTACGGGTAACCTTGGCACGATTTACACCGGCGCCTCCGAGACTGGCACGTTCGCCCGCCTGGATGATAGCGGTGCCGAGTTTGCGGGCTCGGGTTCCAAGGAAGATTATTACGATTTTGGCTTGAACTATGGTAGCGACGCTTCGTCGAGTTCGACCTCTGACGGTCTGGTCCGTCATCGCCATCGCAAGGGCGAACGCAAAAAGCGTCACACCGGCGCCATTATTGCCGCTGTAGTCGCGGTGCTTCTCGTTGCGCTTGGCGCAAGCGGCTTTATGCTGCTTAACTCGGCAAAGACCGTAAAGAGTGAAGCGAAGGAGGCCGTCGAGATTGTCGGTGGCCTTAAGGACAAGGTCACGTCGGGCGATTTTTCGACGCTGCCTGACGACGCGAAGAAGATTGATGAGCTTTGCGACAGCATGAAGGCGGAGACCTCGAGCCCGCTGTGGACGGCGGCTTCGTTTATCCCGGTGTATGGCAGCGACATCAATGCGGCCCGCACCATGATCGACGCCCTGTCCGATGTCTCTAGCGGCGCGCTGGTTCCCATGGCCGATAACCTTTCGCAGGCCACGCCCGGCAAGCTGTTTCAGGACGGCATGATTAACGTGTCCGCGCTGCAGGCGGTCGCCGATTCGCTTTCCAGCAGCTCGAAGGTGTTCAAGAGCGCCAACGAGAAGATCCAGGGCATTGGCGATACTCATATTTCCCAGGTGACCGAGCTGGTCGATAAGGCCAAGGACGGCTTTGCCACCCTCAACGGCGCGGTTGACGCGGCGGAGAAAGTCGCCCCCGTCCTTCCCCAGATGCTCGGCGCCAACGGCCAGACGCGTCATTATCTTGTGCTCGCGATGAGCAATGTCGAGATCCGCGCCTGTGGCGGTTTTCCCGGTTCTCGCGGCGTGATGTCGGTGACTGATGGTAAGCTCGAACTGGGCGATTTTGTCAAAGTCGACATGATGAAAGAGCCTTTGAGCCCGCTTCCCATCACCGATGAAGAAGCAAACTTGTTCACGACCGGATGGGGCCTGACCGGATTCAACACGCTCGGATACACGATGGGTGACGTTACGATGACGCCCGATTATCCGCGTGCGGCTCAGCTTGCCAGCGATATGCAGAAGGCCATTGTCGGAGATGACATCGACGGCGTATTTGCAGTCGATCCGGTATTTTTGCAGTATATGCTCGGCATTGTAGGCGGCACACAGCTTCCTGACGGTACCGTCGTTGATGGAAGCAACGCTGCAAAGGTGCTGCTGCACGATATTTATTGGAATTACCCGGTAGAGGAACAGGACGCCATTTTTGCGGCGGTTGCCGGATCGGCTTTTAACAAGATCGTGGACGAACTGGGCTCCAGCGATATTGCTAAGATTGCTGGAGCCATCGAAAAGGGTGCTTCCGAGGGTCGCATCCTCATGTATTCGAGAAACGATGACGAGGAAAAGGCCGCGAAGGCCCTTGGAATATCGGGCGCCCTCCAAGCCGATACGTCGGAGGCTCCGATCTTGGGCGTCTATGTGAACAACTACAGTTATTCAAAGATGGATTGGTTCCTCGATAAGCGAGTCACCATCGATTCTTCGGTTGAAAATGCCGATGGCTCGACGACGTATCGAGTGACCACCTCGCTCAAGAACACGATGACCCCCCAGGAGAAGGCCGAGATGCCTGGTTATTTCCAGGGCCATAACGGCATTAGCCAGGATATTGATGATGAGGTACTGAGGCTTTATCTCTATGCTCCTGCGGGAGGCAGCATTTCGGACATTAAGACTTCGGGCTCCGGTTCTATCGAGATGAACGAAGCGACGCACGATGGCTTGAAGGTTGCATGGGGCGGTGTCCACATGCTTCTTGGACAAGACATAAAGGTTGAGTACACGGTCACGACTTCGAAGGACTCTGGGCACAAGGAGCTTAAGGTTCGTACCACGCCGACCGCTCAAACGTTCGAACAGGATAAGTAAGATATGAAGTACTTTGGCACCGACGGCTTTCGCGGTGAGGCCAACGTTGGGCTGACGGTAGAGCACGCTTATAAGATTGGCCGTTTTGTGGCTGGTATTACGGCGCCAACCGCGAGCGCAAGGCGCGCGTCATCGTGGGCAAAGACACCCGTCGCTCGAGCTATATGTTCGAGGCGGCGCTGGTGAGCGGCCTGGTCGCGAGCGGTGCGGACGCCTATATGCTGCACGTGATCCCCACGCCGGGCGTGGCGCATCAGACCGTGGAGGGCTGCTTCGATTGCGGCATCATGATCAGTGCGAGCCACAACCCGTTTTGCGATAACGGCATTAAGCTCGTCAACAGCGACGGCTTTAAGATGGACGAGGACGTGCTGGAGCTCATCGAGGACTATATCGATGGCAAGAGCGAGGTGCCGCTGGCAACGGGCAATCACATCGGCGCCACGGTGGACTACATGCAGGGCCGCAACCGCTACATCGCTTCGCTCATCGCCAGCGCGAACTTTTCGTTGCAGGGCGTCAAGATCGGTATCGACTGCGCCAACGGCTCGGCTTCCTCGGTGGCCAAGCCGGTGTTTGACGCGCTCGGTGCCGACGTGCGCGTGATCAACGCCGCGCCCGATGGCTTTAACATCAACGTCGACTGCGGCTCCACGCATATGGAGCGCCTGCAGCGCCACGTGGTGGAGCAGGGCCTGGACGTGGGCTTTGCCTATGACGGCGATGCCGATCGCTGCTTGGCCGTGGACGAGCGCGGTCGCGTGGTAGACGGCGACCAGATCCTGTACGTGTGTGGCGTGTATCTGAACAAGCACGGTCGCCTTTCGGGCGGTACCGTGGTGCCGACGATTGCCAGCAACTTTGGCCTGGTCAAGTCCCTGGAGCTTGCCGGCCTAAGTGCCGTGACCAGCGGCGTGGGCGACCGTCACGTGTATGCCAAGATGCGCGAGGGCGGCTACAGCCTGGGCGGCGAGCAGACGGGCCATACGATCTTTGGCGATATCGAGCGCACGGGCGACGGCATTATGACCTCGCTGCGCGTGATGGAAGTGATTCGCGCCGAGCGCGAGACGCTCTCGCAGCTCACGGCACCGTGCAAGCTGCTGCCGCAGGCGCAGGTCGCCGTGCGCGTGGCGGACAAGGACGCCGCGCTGGGCAACATGGGTGTGCAGGCCGCCATCGCCGAGGCCGAGGCATCGCTGGCGGGCGAAGGACGCGTGCTCGTGCGCAAGAGCGGAACCGAGTCGGTGATTCGCGTTTTGGCCGAAGCCCCCGACCAAGCATCCGCCGACACCGCCATGAAGCGCATCGCCAACGCACTCGAGGCTCTGTAGTTACGCGGTTTTACCAAACCGCGTAACTGCTCGACGCTGCAAACGACCCCAAGCGGCAATCTGACGTTCAATTTCAAGGGCGCGACCAGAAGGTCAGCGCCCTTTCATTTCACGTCACCTTGCTCGCTTAGGGTCGTTTTCGCTGACGTTGCCAAGACATTAGCGTCAACGAACTAGTCATTGGGTACCTAGTTATTGGGTGAAAAAAGGGGACGCTGCGGATTGATCCCGCGGCGCCCCCTTTGCGCCGGCGTGTCGGTTATGCCTTACAACTCGTACAGCGTGGTGAACTTGTCCTGCAGGTAGCTGCAGTAGTAGCGGGCGTCAAAGGCCATGCCGCAGGCGCCTTGATGAGTTCCGGCGCGTCTTTGGCGCGGCCCCACTGCCAAATGTGCTCGCCCAGCCAGGCGCGGACGGGCGCCAGATCGCCGCTCGCGCAGGCGCCATTGAGGTCGACACCGTCGCGGCACATGGCCGGCACAAACATGGCGTCGTAGGCGCTGCCCAACGCATACGTGGGGAAGTAGCCAAACGAGCCGCCGCTCCAGTGCGTATCCTGCAGGCAGCCGTGCGTGTCGTCGGGAACGGGAATGCCCAGGTACTCGTTCATAAAGCGGTTCCAAAGCGCGGGGATGTCCTTGGCCGTGGCCTCGCCGGCAAACAGCATGCGCTCGATCTGGTAGCGCACCATAATATGCAGCGGATAGGTGAGCTCGTCGGCCTCGGTGCGGATCAACGACGGCTGCGCGATGTTCACGGCGCGGTAGAGCGTGTCCTCGTCGACGTCGCCGTAGACCTCGGGTGCGTGGCGGCGCAGCACCTCGAGCAGCGGTCCCATAAAGGCGCGGCTGCGACCCACGGTGTTCTCGAAGAAGCGGCTCTGGCTCTCGTGGATGCCCATGGAGGTGCCACCCTCAAGACAGGTGCGCGCATAGGCAGGATTGACGCCCAGCTCATACATGGCGTGTCCCGCCTCGTGGATGATGCTGTAGACGTTGGAGATGCAGTCGTCTTCGTAGATGTGCGTGGCGATGCGCGCGTCGCCCACCGAGAAGCCCTCGCTAAACGGGTGCTCAGTAAAGGCAAGCGTGGTGTCGTTCAGGTCCAGGCCGACGAGCTTCATAAGGTCGAAGCTCATGGCGCGCTGGGCAGCCTCGGGCACGCGGGCGTGCAAAAAGTCGGCAGCTGGCTGCTGGCCGCGCTCGCCGATGGCGTGCACGAGCGGAACGACCGTGGCCTTGACCTCATCGCAAAACGCGTCGAAGCTCTTGGCGGAAAGGCCACGCTCGTACTGGTCGAGCCAAACATCGTATGGGTCGCGCTTGGGGTCCATGAGCTCGGCCTGATGCTTAAGCTGGCCGACGATTCTATCCACATAGGCTCAAAGCTCGCCCAGTCATTGGCCGTCTTGGCCTTGTGCCACACGGCGTCGGCCTCGCAGGTGAGCCTGGTCCAGGCCTCGGCCTCCTCGGTGGGAATGGCGCTTGCCTCGCGCTGGTCGCGGCCGAGCACACGGATCTCGTCGAGCAGCTGCGGGTCGTCGATCTTGCCTCCGGAGACGGTCTCGCGTGCAGCGAGCGCACAAGTTCGACAGACTTTTCGCTGGTCAGCAGCTTGTGGTGCTCGCCGGCAAGGGTGCCCATGGCATCGGCGCGGGCCGCGGCGCCGTTGGCGGGGGCAATGGTCGCGCCATCGAACTCGGCAATCTTGAGCAGGTACTCGCGGGTCCACAGTTTGCCCTCGAGCTTGCGGAATTTTTTGACGGCCTTATCGACCTTCATGCCTTTGGATGTCTTGCCCGCTGCGGGCTCGGCCTTCTTATCGAGTTTCTTTCCCATACCATATCCTTGATCTCGTGAGCCGAGCGCTTCGGGTGGGCGCGCGGCCAGTTTGCACAGCTACCTGCCTTGTACCCAGCACGAACAAAACGGAACGCGGCGATACGCCCACACAATGTGGTATCCTGTAGCCCAATGCGTTGACGGAGAGGGTTTTGCCCGCCGCGTCGCCGGCAAGAGAGGGAAGGTCATGGGCTGCAAGCCTTCCTGCGGTGACAAGGGCCAAGCGTTCACTCCCGAGCAGCGACCTCAACGGGCACGCGGCCAGCGGCGGCGATGTCCCCAGTAGGGAAGCCGTGAGCCTCGCGATAAGGGGCGCAGAGTGGGCACGGCGGGCCAGACATCCGCCGCGTCAAACAAGGTGGTACCGCGGAATTCAACCGTCCTTGGGCAATGCACATGCCCGAGGGCGGTTTTTTGTTACCGAACCGGGCCGCGTTTTCACAACGCCAGGCGGCGGCAGCCGCCTCGGCAAACGGAGAGCGCGAGAGACGAAAGGGAAGACATGAGTCTGATTGATGATCTGGTCAAACTCGAGGAAGAGGCCAAGGAGCTCGTCGCAGGCGCCGACGACGCCGCCAAGCTCGAGGCTGCGCGCGTTGAGCTGCTCGGCCGCAAGGGCCGCATCACCGGCCTGATGCGCATGATGGGCAAGCTCGCCCCCGAGGATCGTCCCGTGATGGGCAAGCGAGCCAACGAGATGCGCCAGCTGATTGAGGGCATGCTCGACGAGCGCACCACCGAGATGAAGGCCGCCGCCCTCAAGCGCGCACTGGAGCACGACGCCGTCGACATCACGCTGCCGGGCATCCGTCCGCAGATCGGCCACCAGCACCTGATCAAGCAGATTATCGAGGAGGCCGAGGACATCTTCTGCGGCATCGGCTACACCGTCGAATCCGGCCCCATGGTCGACACCTCCTACTACAACTTCACCGCGCTCAACGCCCCCATGGATCACCCGAGCCGCTCGGCCCGCGATACCTTCTACGTGGTCGACAACAACCCCGGCAGCGTCGCGCACCCCGAGGCTCACGCCCACGGCGAGTCCGACGTGCTGCTGCGCACCCAGACTTCAGGCGTGCAGATCCACACTATGGAGTCGCAAAAGCCGCCCATCTACATGATTTGCCCGGGCACCGTCTACCGTCCCGACACGGCCGATGCCTGCCACCTGCCGCAGTTCAATCAGATCGAGGGCCTGGTCGTTGACGAGGGCATCACCTTTGGCGACCTCAAGGGCACGCTCGACTACTTTGTTAAGTGCATGTTTGGCGAGGATCGCAAGACGCGTTACCGCCCGCACTTCTTCCCCTTCACCGAGCCTAGCTGCGAGGTGGACGTGAGCTGCCACGTGTGCGGCGGCAAGGGCTGCAACTTCTGCAAGCATAGCGGCTGGATCGAGATCCTGGGCTGCGGCATGGTTGACCCCAACGTCCTGATCAACTGCGGCATCGACCCCGAGAAGTACACCGGCTTTGCCTTTGGTATTGGCGCCGAGCGCGTCGCGGCCCTGCGCTACGACCTGCCGGATCTGCGAACCCTGATGACGGGCGATATGCGCTTCTTAAATCAGTTCTAGTCCCGGCGGCTTTCCCAAGCACCGCACCTTGCCTTTCAATCGTCGGTTGCGTACCTAAGTACGCGGCCCTCCTCTTTCAAGGCAATCTGCGGCACTTGGAAAACCCGTCTCCGTTGCAGTTTTCCGGCTCAAAGCCGCATTTATGAAAGGAGACCAGTTAGATGCGTGTTTCTTACGACTGGCTCAAGACCATGATCGATATTCCGGAGGATCCCAAGACCCTTTCGGACGAATATATCCGTACCGGTACCGAGGTCGAGGCGATCGACACCGTGGGCGAGTCCTTCGACCACGTGGTGACCGCCAAGGTGCTCACCAAGACCCCGCACCCCGATAGCGACCACATGTATGTGTGCTCGGTCGATGTGGGCGACAAGAACCTCGACGCCGACGGCAACCCCGCTCCGTTGCAGATCGTCTGTGGCGCGCAGAACTTCGAGGCCGGCGACCATATCGTCACGGCCATGATCGGCGCCGTGCTTCCCGGCGACGTCAAGATCAAGAAGAGCAAGCTTCGCGGCGTCGTGTCCATGGGCATGAACTGCTCCGCGCGCGAGCTCGGCCTGGGCGGCGACCACTCCGGCATCATGATCCTGCCCGAGGATACGCCCTGCGGCATGCCGTTTGCCGAGTACGTGGGCTCGAGCGACACCGTGCTCGACTGCGAGATCACGCCCAACCGTCCCGACTGCCTGTCCACGATCGGCATGGCCCGCGAGACCGGCGCCATCTTCGACCGCGATTTCCACGTTGAGCTGCCTGCCATCAAGGCCGAGACCGGCCGCGCGACCGACGACGAGCTTTCCGTCGAGATCGCCGACGAGGGTCTGTGCGACCGCTACGTCGCCCGCATCGTGCGTAACGTGAAGGTCGGTCCGTCGCCCGACTGGATGGTCAAGCGCCTCAACGCCCTGGGCGTGCGCCCGCACAACAACATCGTCGACATCACCAACTACGTGATGATGCTCACCGGTCAGCCGCTGCACGCCTTTGACCTGGACACCTTTGCCGAGCGCGAGGGCAGGCGTCGCGTGGTGGTTCGCGCCGCCCAGCAAGATGAGAAGTTCACGACGCTCGACGGCGAGGAACGCACGCTCGACGCCGGCATGGGTCTCATCACCGACGGCGAGCGCCCCGTGGCGTTGGCCGGCGTTATGGGCGGCATGGATTCCGAGATCGAGGACGACACCGTCGACGTGATGGTCGAGAGCGCCTGCTTCAACGCCGGTCGCACCTCGCACACCAGCCGTGATCTGTCGCTGATCTCCGACGCTCCATTCGCTTTGAGCGCCAGGTCGACGAGACCGGCTGCGTGGATGTCGCCAACGTTACCTGTGCGCTCATCGAGGAGATCGCCGGCGGCGAGGTTGCTCCCGGCTATGTTGACGTTTTCCCCGCGCCCAAGACCATCGACAGCATCAAGCTGCGCCTGGCCCGCGTGCATGCCATCTGCGGTGCCGACATCGAGCCCGACTTTATCGAGCGTTCGCTCACCCGTCTGGGCTGCACCGTCGAGCGCGACGGCGAGGACTTTATGGTCACCCCGCCGAGCTTCCGTCCCGACCTGCCGCGCGAGATCGACCTAATCGAGGAGGTTCTGCGCCTGTGGGGCATGGGCCGCGTGACGGCGACCATCCCGGCTGCCAAGAACCATATTGGCGGTCTGACCCGCGAGCAGAAGCTCACCCGTAAGGTCGGTGAGATCCTGCGCGCCTGCGGTCTCAACGAGACCACGACTTTTGGCTTTGCCGCCCCGGGCGATCTGGAGAAGATCGGTATGTCCACCGAGGGCCGCGGTTGCCCCGTGGTGCTCATGAACCCGCTGGTAGCCGAGCAGACTGAGATGCGTCGTTCGCTGCTGCCGGGCCTGCTGCAGTCCGTGGCCTACAACGAGGCACACGGTACGCCCAACGTGCACCTGTACGAGGTCGGCAGCCTGTTCCATGGCCGCGAGAATGCCAGCCTGCCCAAGGAGACCAAGTCCGTGGCGGGCGTGCTCTCGGGCCAGTGGAGCGAGCAGTCCTGGAACATGAAGTACCGCAGCTACGCTTCTTCTTTGGCAAGGGCATTGTCGAGGAGCTGCTCGCCCAGCTGCGCATCGAGAAGGTTCGCTTCCGTCCCGTCGAGGGCGAGGGCTACGCTTTCTTGCAGCCGGGTCGTGCGGCCGAGGTTCTGTCCGGCGGTACCGTGCTGGGCTGGGTCGGCGAGATTCACCCCGAGGCGCGCGAGGCGATGGGCATCGATGAGGTCGTCGTTGCCTTTGAGCTCGATCTGGACAAGCTGATCAAGGCGCCCGCAATCAGGAGAACTACCGCGAGTTCTCGCAGTACCCGGCTGTTGAGCATGACCTTGCTATCGTGGTCGACAACGCTGTGACCTGCGAGGATCTTGAGCGCCGTATTACCAGCGCCGGCGGCAAGCTGCTCGAGGGCGTGCGTCTGTTCGACGTCTACCGCGATCCCATCCGCATCGGAGCGGGCAAGAAGTCCATGGCCTTCGCGCTTACGTATCGCTCCGACGACCACACGCTCACCAGCGAAGAGGTCGAGAAGGCGCACCAGAAGATTGTCACCAAGGTGTGCAAGGGCGTAAACGGCGAGGTCCGCGGCTAGGGCTTGCGCCGGGAGCGTAGGGCCTGATGGCGGTTGCTGCGGAGCCCTGCGCGACCGCGGTGTTCGGAATAAGGCACCGTTGACCCTGCATATATGACACGCGCATTACATAACGGCGTGCTGCTTTTGTGGCGGCGCGCCGTTTTGCTATTATAGCCTGCGGCGTGTTACGAATATGACATTACGTAACACTGGCAAGGTGATTCAAGCGGCGTTGCAATTCCGTGCGCCGATACCGGGAGGCGTATATGCACATTCCAGACAACTACCTGTCTCCGCAGACCGATGCCGTTATGGCGGTGGCGATGGTGCCCGTATGGGTTCACTGCATCAAGAAAGTGCGCGCCACGCTCGATCGCGAGCATATGGCCTTTCTGGGTATTTGCGCTGCGTTCTCCTTTTTGCTCATGATGTTTAACGTTCCGCTGCCCGGCGGCACCACAGGCCACGCCGTCGGCGGCGCACTCATCGCGCTGCTGCTGGGCCCCGAGGCCGCGGCTATCGCTGTCTCGTCGCGCTGGCGCTGCAGGCGCTGCTGTTTGGCGACGGCGGCGTTCTGTCGTTTGGCGCCAACTGCTTTAACATGGCCTTTGTGCTGCCGTTTGTCGCTGCTATCGTGTTCCGTGCACTCAACAGCCGTCTGCACGACAAGAGCTGGGGCACCTCGGTTTCTGCCATCGTGAGCGGTTGGGTCGGCCTGTGCTTGGCGGCCCTGTGCGCGGCAATCGAGTTTGGTATTCAGCCGATGCTCTTTACCAACGCTTCGGGCGCGCCGCTGTACTGCCCCTTCCCGCTGTCCGTGGCTATTCCGGCCATGTTGATCCCGCATATGCTGGTTGCCGGTGTGGTCGAGGGCGTGGCGACGGCCGCAATCTACGGCTTTATCAAGAAGACGGCGCCGAGCATTATCGTCGGCCCCGAAGCCGCCGATGGCCAGCTTGCCGCCGAGGGCGCTGCCGCCAAGAAGACCTCGCTGGTCCCCACGCTCATTCTGGTCGCCGTGCTTGTCGTGGCTACGCCGCTCGGCTTGCTTGCCACCGGTGACGCCTGGGGTGAGTGGGACGCCGAGGGCGCCGCGGTCGCCGTTCAGGAGGCTGGTGACGACAGTCTGCAGGCTTCGGTCGGTCTCGACACTCCGACCTTTGCCGATACCCTGCCCACGGGCGATTATCTGCAGGCCTATTCCGAGGAGCAGGGCCTTGGCTTTGCCGGCCAGGCCGCGATGTATATTCTTTCGGGCGTGATTGGCGTGGCGGTGCTCACCATCGCATTCCGCCTGGTCTCGCTGACGGTCAAGGAAAGCGGTGCTCATGGCAATAGCCGAGCTGCCTAGTTGGCTTACGGTCGAGCAGCGATACGAGCCCGCGGGGGCTCGGCATCGTGTGATGCAAAAGAACGTCCTGCACCTGGCGAGCCTGCTTGAGCGGGTTCGCCTGGGTGGAGGCGCGCACGAGGGCGGGTCGATGGTCGACCGCGCCCTTTCTTGCGTTTCGGCTCCGGTCCGCCTGTTAGGGATGTTCGTTTGCGTCCTGTGCGTGTGTCTGACGCAAAGCCCGCTGTACCTGATGTTGATGGCGGCAATCGCGTTGGTGCTGGTCGCGGTGCGCCCCGTACGCGGGCTGCGCGCTACCTTTGTGCCGGCGTTGGCTGCCGCGGGGTTTGCCGTGGTTCTGGCGCTGCCTGCCCTGCTGCTGGGTGCTTCTGCCACGGGCGCCATGCTCAAGATTGCACTCAAGACGTTCATTAACGTGTCGCTGGTGCTGGGTGTTTCGTGGACGCTCACCTGGAGCCGCATGTCGGCGGCGCTCAAGATGCTGCATCTACCCGACGAAGTTATCTTTACGTTTGATATGGCGCTCAAGCATATTGAGGTGCTGGGACGCACGGCGCACGATCTGTGCGAATCGGTCATGCTGCGCAGCGTCGGTTCCGCGCCTGCGGGTTTTTCGCGCACCGACTCGCTGGCGGGTATCATGGGCATGACGTTTATCAAGGCGATGGGGTGCAGCCGCGCGATGGACGAGGCTATGCTTTGCCGCGGCTTTGCCGGCGTGTATCCGGCGCCTGCACGGAGCGGCTTTGGCTGGTGCGATGCCGTTTACGCGGCCGTTGTGGCGTTGCTCGCCGTGTTGTGCGCGGTGTTGTAGCGCGGACGGTCGAACCGTCGATGTGAGTAGGGAAGGGCGACGTTTTGACGATCGATATGAATAGTGCGGCGGGCACGAACGGTGCGGGCGGCGCCGAGGCCACGCCGCTCATCGAGTTTCGCGACGTGGTGTTCTCCTATGCGGGGCATACGGTGGTCGACGGCGTTTCGCTGCAGGTCGATCGTGGTGAACTCGTTGCCCTGCTCGGTCCCAACGGCTGCGGTAAGACGACGATCATGCGCCTTATTAACGGCCTTGAACTTGCCGACGCAGGAGCATACCTGTTTGACGGGCACGTAATCGATGCGGCATATCTCAAGGATTCCGCGGCCGCTCAGCGTTTTCATCAGCGCGTGGGCTTTGTGTTCCAGAATGCCGACGCGCAGCTCTTTTGCGCTACGGTGGGCGAGGAAGTTGCTTTTGGTCCCGCGCAGATGGGGTTGCCGGCAGACGAGCTCGAGCGCCGCGTCCGCGATGCCATGGAGCTGTTCCAGTTTGCCGACCTTGCCGACGCCTCTCCCTATCAGCTCTCGGGCGGGCAAAAGAAGCGCGTGGCGCTGGCTGCGGTTGTGTCTATGAACCCCGATATCCTAGTGCTCGACGAGCCTACCAATGGGCTCGACGAGGATTCATGCGACATCGTGGTCAACTTTTTGCTGGCCTACGTTGCGGCGGGTAAGACGGTCTTGATGAGCACGCATCACCAGGATTTGGTGCGACGCTGGTGCCCGCGCCATCTATATCGATCGATATCACCATGTGGTCGAGGCGCCTTCGCCGTCGTATGGAACCGAAAGCGGTGCTACGGACTAGTTGCTGCGTAGAGCGTGCGTAGCCGCCCGCGCGGCTTTGCCGTGATGATATAGTTATCCAGGTTTTTATGGGGGTGGCTATGCCAAGCTGGAACATTCATATTGCTCAGACGGAGCGTTTGCTGGAGCGCACCGGTGCGCTTGCCAGTAGCGTGCGCGACCGCAATGCCTTTTTGTTTGGCTGCGTGGTCCCGGATATCTTCGTGGGCTATATGGTCCCTGGCATCGCCGATCCCATCCCGTACCGCATTACGCACTTTGCCAAGCCTGAGCCCATCCCTAAGCCTCGTGAGCATGAGTTCTGGGATACCCATGTGGCACCGTTGCTTAAAAGTTTGCCCACCGGTGCGCCGGCCGCGGCGACCTCGATTATCGAGGAACGCGAGCGACTGAACCGCGTGCACTATCCCCAGCGCTACAAGGATGCCGAGCCGGTTGTCGGTCCCGGCGCCTGTGAGTTCTCGCTTGCGTCCGAAGATGTGGCGCAGTCGCTGCTCGATTTAACGCTGGGCGTCTGGTCGCATCTGGTGGCCGACACGGTATGGAACACGCGTGTGAACCAGTATCTGGAAGCACACGGCGGCAAGCCGTGCGAGGAATTCCGCATTAAAAAGCAGGGCGATTTTGACTGGTTTGGCAAGACGCTGGGCATCGTTTCCATTCCGCGTGCGACCGATCGCCTCTATACCGCTGCGACGCGTTTTGGGCAGTATCCCATCCATAAAGAATATGTGCTCAAGACTATCGGCGTCATGCACGAGATTGTACGCGAAAACCCCGGCGAGCCCGATCATCCGCCGTATCGCCTGCTAACCGAGGAGTTTTTCGATACAACGTTTACCGAGGTCATCGAGCTGACCGAGGCGGGATTTGCGGCTCGCGTTGCTGCTTCTGACGTTCCCGCAGTCCCCCTGATCGCTAGCTGCTAGCCGGCCGGCTTGACGGCGAACAGCTCATCCCAATCGACCAATAGCTCCCGCCGCAGGGCATCTTCGGTGGTGCGTTTCTGATCGGTCTTTGGGATGTAGGGGAGCCCTGCCTTTTTATGGATGAGTTCGGCGATGTTGTTAAAGCTCTTCGTGTCTTTGATTTGCTCATAGGTTATCTGGATAACGTCATAGCCCATGCTTGTGAGGGCGGTGGTGCGCTCGGCATCGGAGAGACTTGCGGCTTCGCCATCGTGGGCGGAGCGGCCTTGGCATTCCAAGATGACGCCCATGCTGTCGGTGTTGCTCTCTATGAGGATATCGGCGTAGCAGCAGGTTTTGTCATACAGTGAGCGCGCGGCGTCGCTGAGTGGGATGCGCACGTTGTTTGCGATGTTGATGCCCATGCCGCCCTCGTTGCGGGGGAGCGAGACAAGCATAGAGCCTGTACTTCGAAGGGCGAGGCGGTCTGCCCCGTCATGTGCTCGGCCGCCCAGCGCAGTTGTTTAACGCCGCGCAGGCCTGCAGCCTGCTTGGCGAACGCGGCGATATCCGCCGCGCTGAGGAGCGGCGGGCGCTTCCACAAATTGGTGTCATTGCCCTTGGTGTCGACAACACGCTCCCAGCAGCAGTTGGGTGGAATGAGCTTAAGCGAAATAGCTTCATCAAGATGTTGTTGCGTTCGCTCGCAGGGCTTAAACACTGCAAAGGAGCCGCACATCTCGTAGCAAGCCATGAGTAGCTGGTTGCGTGAGACCTGCGTAGCAAGGCTGAGCAGCGTAAACTCGGGCGACGTGACATCAAATCCATGTTCAGTTTGCCTAAACGACCCGGGAGGCGGCTCTTGGGTCAGGAGGTGCGATTTAAACAGGCTTCGCGACCCGGATTGTGCTCGAGTGAATACAAACCTGTGAAGCGGTGCGTGAAGTAGGTCTTTTACAACTGCATGACTTCCGAGGCCGCAACATCTGCGATCCATATTGCCAAGGCTAATGGCGGGGTAAAGCCCTAATACCTGCGGCGGGATACAGTGATAGTAAAAAGCGGATTGACCGCATAGCGTCAGGTCCATGATATCCTCCTGGTCGAAATGTGCTTTTGGACCGTGCGATGCCAGCGTCAATTCGGAAGTATGCGGCAAAATCTGAACCCTGTGAGCAGACCTGGCTTTTGAGGCCAGTTTATCAGGCATTTTGTTGCGAAAAAACGGGGTGTGCTCGGAGGTCTCAGAATTTGCCGCATACTTCCGAAAACGCGGTCGATCTGGCTCTTGCTAAAACGATTTAGCAGCGTCGGGTAAGGTGTGGTTTCGCCATCGGGCGAACACTTTTAGCGCTTGGGACTTTATTTTTTGGGCCTCGAAAGGTGGATTTCGCGCTTTTGGTAAAGAAATGGGTGCGTGTTTTGCCGTGTGCCGGCATTGACACAGAAAAAGGGCCCGGAAGGCGAAGCTTCCGGGCCCTTTGCAATGCAAACATGCTTGCAAGTACGACTTAACGCACCTGAGCGACGTAAGCGACGTTGGTCGAGGAGACCTTGTCCTCGAGCTGGACGCTCATGCGGGGATCGCCGGCGGTAGCGACGGTCAAATCGCCAGCCTCGACGTAGCCGAGCTCCTTAGCGGTCTCGATCGCCTTGACGATCGTGCCGTTGACGGTGCCTGGGTAATCTCGGCCTGGTGCGGGATAACGCCCCAGTACATGATCATCTGCTGGACGGCCCACTCGTGGCGGGAGAACGCGCAGATCGGCATGTTGGGACGGAAGTGCGAGATCAGGCGTGCGGTACGACCGGTGGTCGTCGGCACGGTGATGCACTTGGCGCCAACGGTGGTGGCCATGTTCACAGCGGACATACCCACAACGTTGTTGACGACGCGGGTGCCGTGAGCGTCGGCCGGAACCTCGAGCGGAGCGTGGGCCGGGAGGTACTTCTCGGTCTCGAGAGCAATGCTGGCCTGCATCTTAACGGCCTCGACCGGGTACTTACCGGCAGCGGACTCGCCAGAGAGCATAACGGCGTCGGTGCCGTCGTAGATGGCGTTAGCAACGTCGGCAACCTCGGCGCGCGTCGGGCGCGGGTTCTGCTGCATGGAGTCGAGCATCTGCGTAGCGGTGATAACGGGCTTGTAGGCCGCGTTGCACTTGGCGATGATCTCCTTCTGGATGTGCGGAACGAGCTCGGGCTTGATCTCGATGCCCAGGTCGCCACGGGCGACCATGATGCCGTCGGAAGCCTCGAGAATCTCGTCGAAGTTCTCGACGCCCAAGGCGCACTCGATCTTCGGGAAGATCGTCACGTGCTCGCCGCCGTTCTCGCGGCAAAGCTCGCGGATGCCGCGGACGGACTCGCCGTCACGGATGAAGGAAGCGGCGATGTAGTCGATGTTCTCGGTCAGGCCAAAGAGGATGTCCTGACGATCGCGCTCGGTGATGGCGGGCAGCGAGATGTTGACGTTGGGCATGTTGACGCCCTTGCGCTCGCCGATCAGGCCGTCGTTCTTAACGACGCAGGTCATGTCCTGGCCGCTGACGGACTCGACCTCGAGGGCAACCAGGCCGTCATCGATCAGGATGAGGGAGCCCTTCTCGACCTCGGAAGGCAGAGCCAGGTAGTCGAGGGAGATGTGCTCAGCGGTGCCGTGGAAATCCTCGGACGTGGGCTGAGCGGTGACGACGATCTTATCGCCGGTCTTGACGGCAACCTTCTTGCCGTCGACCAGAAGGCCGGTGCGGACCTCGGGGCCCTTGGTGTCGAGCAGGATGCCGACAGGCAGACCGAGCTCCTTGGAAATACGGCGGACGCGCTCGATGCGACCGTGGTGCTCGTCGTAGGAGCCGTGCGAGAAGTTGAAACGGGCGACGTTCATGCCCGCCTTGATCATCTCGCGGATGGTCTCGTCGCTATCGCAGGCGGGACCCATGGTGCATACAATCTTAGTGCGCTTGTACATTCAGACCTCCATCTGACATCGTCTTGCGCTGATAGATAAACCATAAGAAATAAAACCGAGATGATTATAACGAAATGCCGACCGAATACCCCAAAAAATCGACCGTATGCCGAAATGGAAGTTCATTTTTTGCGGGACCTTGATTCTCATTTTCATTGCAACAGCCTCAGGACTCAGCGCAACGCGTTGCGCTGAGTCCTGAGGCGCGAATCCGGGTAGGCAACCCCAGAGGGGCCGGAATCCCCC
>JAQEDJ010000041.1 GCA_027669525.1 Coriobacteriaceae bacterium AM48-5
CGCACGAACAGGAGGCCACTTAATGTGGCCTCCGTCGTGAGCAGGACTGTAGAGCAGGAAACTTCATCCGTGCCCGCCTCGCGGGGAACCGGCGGGATAGACGGGTTCAGATGGGGCTTTGATGCATGGGTGGTCTGTTGTTGTGCAAATGGGTATCATACTGTGGTTATTGCATCGACTCTGTGATGCATGTTTGTACGTTCCCGGCGGTCGGTTTGCCAGAAGCGCCCCGTCGGTTGTTCCAGACCCGTTTCGAAGAAAGGAAACCACACTAACCTATGGCAGCTAAAAAATCATCTCCCTTGAAGATCATCCCGCTCGGCGGCCTTGATGGCATCGGCAAGAACATGACGGTTTTCGAGTGCGGCGACGACATGGTGCTCGTCGACGCCGGTCTCATGTTCCCGGATGACTCCCAGCCCGGTATCGATCTGGTGCTTCCCGACTACACCTACGTTCTGGAGAACGAGGAGAAGCTCCGCGGTATCATCGTTACCCACGGCCACGAGGACCACACCGGTTCGCTTCCGTACCTGCTGCAGGACCTCAACAACAAGGTGCCCATCTTCTCGAGCAAGCTGACGCTCGGTTTTATCGAGGGCAAGCTTTCTGAGTTCCGCATCCGCGCACCCAAGTTCCGCGAGGTCAAGGGCGGCAGCCATGTCAACCTCGGCGGCATCTCGCTCGACTTCTTCTCGATGACGCACTCCATCCCCGGCGCTCTGGGCGTGTTCATCCGCACCAATCAGGGCACCGTTATGCACACCGGCGACTTTAAGCTCGACCAGACGCCCATCGATGGCGTTACGCCCGACTATGCCGCTATCAGCCGCTTTGCCAAGCAGGGCATCGACCTGCTGCTTTCCGACTCCACCAATGCCACGGTTCCCGGCTTTACCAAGTCCGAGGCCGAGGTTGGTCCCAACCTGCTGCACGCCATCAAGAACGCCCCGGGTCGCGTGTTCGTCGCATCGTTCTCGAGCCACATCCATCGTTTGCAGCAGATCTGCGATGCCGCCCGCAAGTGCGGCCGTAAGGTCGTTGTGACCGGTCGCTCCATGCTCACGAACACCCGCGTGGCGCGCGAGCTCGGTTACCTCAACATCGATGATGCCGATATCATCGATGCCTTCGATATTGATAACCTGCCTGACGACAAGATCGTCGTCATGTGCACTGGTTCGCAGGGCGAGCCGCTGTCGGCCCTGTCCCGCATGGCCAATGGCGAGCACAAGACGCTCTCCATCCACGAGGGCGATACCGTTATCCTTTCGGCAACTCCCGTTCCTGGCAACGAGAAGGCCGTCCAGCAGGTCGTCAACAGCCTGGCCAAGCTCGGCTGCGACGTGTGGGATAAGAACCGCGCTCTCGTCCACGTCTCGGGTCACGGTAGCCAGGAGGAGCTCAAGCTCCTGATGGCCATGGCCAAGCCCACGTACTTTATGCCGGTTCACGGTGAGGCCGTGCATCTGCGCGCCCATGCCCAGCTGGCCCGCAAGATGGGCATCAAGGACGATCATATCTTTATCCTCGATAACGGCGACACGCTCGAGATGCGCGGTGGTATCGTCAAGCGCGGTACGCCCGTCGAGTCCGGTGTCGTTTACGTCGACGGCCTGCGTATCGGCGATACCGACCCCATCGTCCTGCGCGATCGCCAGAAGCTCGCCAACGACGGTATGGTCACGGCCGTTGCCATCGTCTCCCTCAAACACAAGAAGATCGAGGCCATCGAGTTCTCGGGCCGCGGCGTTTCGTTTGCCATCGACGACCAGTTCTCCGAGGATGCCTCCGCGTCCATTATGAAGACGATCGAGAAGGGTAAGTTTAGCTTTACCAGCAGCGGTTCCGATGCCATTCGCAAGGCCGTGCGCGATTCGCTCTCTAACTTTATCTGGAGCCGTACGCGCACCCGTCCGATGATCATCCCGGTCGTCATGGAGGTTTAGTTTGGCGCGCGGATCTGCACAAAACGCCAAAGGCAATAAGGCCAATAACCAACCGGCATCTGCTAAGGGTGCCGGTTCCCGTCTGCGTGCCAATAAGGGCCACGAGTCCGAGTTTGATGAGTTTGAGCCCTTGGTCGAGCCTTCGGCCAATCGCGATATCGCCGGTGTGGTCATCGCCGTTTTGGCGATCGCGTCCTTCATTGCCGTGATCTCTCCGGCAACAGCGCCCGTGACGGCTGCTGTTGCCGGTTTCTACCACCTGGGCTTTGGTCTGGGCGCCTACGTGCTGCCGATCGTCATCTTGCTGTTTGCCGCCACGCTCTTTTTGGGTGAGGACTCGCCGCTCAACGTGCGCTCTGTTGCGGGCGGCGCCTTGGTCTTTATCGCCGTCGTCTCCATTCTTTCGCTGATGGTGCCGGGCACGAGCGATTCGTGCGACCTTATGTTTACGCCGCAGAACCTTTCCGTGTCGGGCGGCTACATTGGCGCCTTTATCGCAAGTGCCTTGCAAAACGCCCTGGGTAAACCTATCGCCATGGTTGTCTTGCTGGGGCTTGTCGTCGTTGGTTTGGTCATTATCGGCTTTTCGGTGGGTGGCGTTTTGCGCTCCGCACGCGATCGCGCTGCCGATTTTGCCGAGCGTCGACGTGCCGATGTCAATGCGAGCCCGTGGGGCGATGAAGAGGCCCTGTCTGTTCCCGGCGTCGCTCGTCCGCACCTGAGCATTCTGCGCCAGAAGGGGACTGACGCCGCGGTGACCACGGTCATGGGTGGCGATGTCGACCCGGTTTTGGATGACGACGAGGACGATGACCCGTTTGTCGACGTATCCGAGTCGGTTGAAGCCGAGCGGGCCAAGACCACGCTGCTGCCGCGTCGCCATGTCAAGAAGGGCAAGGCTGCGCCTAAGCTCAATACGAGTGAGCCCGACCCATCTTGGTCCGATAGCGAGATTGAGCTTACCGAGGGCGATGACGAGGATGACGAGGCTCCGATTGAGACCGCAAAGACAACTTTGCTGCCGCGTCGCCATGCAAAGCGCGGCCAGGTAACCGGCCAGCTTTCGATGGAAGACGACCCCGATAAGATTGACGAGTCCGAGCCGCCGTTTGCCGTGAATCCCGTCTCGGCCGCACCTCAGATTCCCGACTTCCTGAAGCATCCCAAGGTTGCCGATGCGCCTGCCACGAGTGCTTTCGAATCGGCTGCGGCTCGTGATGGGGGAGTGGACGACGGCGCCGCAGATAACGAGGGCGAAGAAGAGGACGGCCTCAAGCTTCCGCCGCTCGAAATCCTGCATGCCAACCCGCAGTCGGCTTCCGCTGCGTCTTCGGACAAGGAGCTGGAGCAGACCGCTGAGTCACTGCAATCCACCTTGCTTGAGTTTGGCCGCAGTGCCCGCGTGGTCGGCTGGATCGCCGGCCCCACGGTGACGACCTTTAAGCTGCAGCCCGGTGAGGGCGAGCGTGTGAGCAAAATCTCGAGCCTCGAGGACGATATCGCGCTTTCGCTCGCTGCCCAGTCGGTGCGTATCTTTGCCCCGATCCCCGGCACCTCGCTCGTGGGCATCGAGATTCCCAACCGCAAGCGCCAGAACGTCAATCTGGGCGACGTGCTGCCCTATGTGAAGGGCGGTCCGCTCGAGCTCGCCATCGGCCGCGACGCCGAGGGCACGCCGGTTGTCGCCGACCTCGCCAAGATGCCTCACCTGTTGATTGCCGGTACGACCGGTTCTGGTAAGTCGGTGATGATCAATTCCATCATCACGACCTTGCTCATGCGCGCCCTTCCCGAGGACGTTCGCCTGATCATGGTCGACCCCAAGCGTGTCGAGCTTGCGGGCTATAACGGTCTGCCGCATCTCTATGTGCCCGTGGTGACCGAGCCCAAGCAGGCCGCGAGCGCTCTGCAATGGGCTGTGTCCGAGATGGAGCGTCGCCTGAAGGTCTTCGAGCGTCTCAACGTGCGTAAGATCTCGACCTACAACGAAAAGCAGGCTGCTGGTGAGTTTGAGCATTACGACAATCCGCCGCAAAAGATGCCCTACCTTGTCATTATCATTGACGAGCTCTCTGACCTGATGATGGTCGCCGGTAAGGATGTCGAGGCCTCGATCGTGCGTATTGCACAGTTGGGCCGTGCCGCCGGTATTCATCTTATCGTTGCCACGCAGCGCCCCAGCTCCAACGTGGTGACGGGCCTCATCAAGGCCAACATCACCAACCGCATCGCCTTTAACGTCGCCACGGGCATCGACTCGCGCGTCATCATCGACCAGATGGGCGCCGAGAAGCTCACCGGTTTGGGCGACATGTTGTTCTCCAAGGTCGACTGGGGCAAGCCCCGCCGTATCCAGGGCTGCTTTGTCTCGGATGATGAGATCAACGAGATTGTCGAGTTCGTCAAGTCGCAGAGTGAGCCAGACTACCACGAGGAGATCCTGTCTGCCGTGGCGCCCGCTTCCATGTCCATGGCGGGTGGCGGAGGCATTGTCCGCACCGGAGTAGCCGAGCCGCAAGACGATGATCCACTCATTTGGGAAGCCGCCCATATTGTGGTGGAATCGCAGCTTGGCTCCACATCTGGCCTGCAACGTCGTCTGAAGGTTGGCTATGCGCGTGCCGGGCGTATTATGGACATGCTGGAAGAAAAGGGTGTCGTCGGCCCGCCTGACGGTTCCAAGCCGCGCGAGGTCCTTTTGGACGAGGAGGGGCTTGCCGCGCTGGAATCTGTCGACGCCGAGATGGCACGTGAAGATCGTGAGTTTGGAGGATTCTGATGGCTGCACGCTTTGGTGACATGCTGCTCGAGCAGCGTCGCCGAATGGGCCTTTCCATTCAGCAGGTCGCCAACACCATCAAAATCAGGCCGCAGATCATCGAGTTTTTCGAGACCGGTAACTTTGCTTCGATGCCGCCGCGCGGCTATGCGCAGGGCATGATTTCGAGCTATGCTCGTTTTTTGGGCCTCAATCCGCGCGAGGTCGTCAATGCCTACTTTGACGACCTGATGGCATACGAACGCGAGACGTCGCAGCAGGGCGGTCGTTTTCAGGACGCCGCCGGCTACGTCAATTCGCGTTCCTCTGTCGATAACGGGCGCTTCCTGATGGTTCAGGGTGGTCGCTCAACGCGTTATGGTCAGCGTCCGCAGCAGGCTGGCTATATTACCGAGACGGGGTCCAGTGAGGAAATCCGTTCTCAGCGCGATCGTTTCCGCAGCACGCCTATGCCCGACGATCGTGCGCTTCCCGCTGCCCGCGGTGTGGTGCGCGATCCCCGTGTCGGCTACGGAGATGGCGGCTATTCCGATCGTGGCCACCGTGGTGTCTCTGCCGGTCGTGCTCTCGGCGGCTATGCGGACGCCGATGCCACGCAGGTGACGCCGCGTCTTCGCTCTCAATCACAGCCGTATGGCCAGCGCTCTTCGGCTCCGCGTGCGGGCCAGCGTGGCTATCAAGGCCGCGGTGAACTTGCGCCCCGCTCGGGTCAGCGCAGCCTTCAGGGCCAGGGTGGCTATCTCGGCCGTTCCGACAGCAATCGTGGTCGTATGCCTCAGGGAGGCGGCCGCAGCAGTTCCAGTCGTGGACGCGGCGGTTCCCGTACTCCTCAAAACAACGGTCTCGATCCGCGTATCGTCTACGCCGGCATCGGTGCCGTGGCGTTGCTGCTGATCGTGCTCATCGTGGTACTTCTGCGCGGCTGCGCATCTTCGACGCCCGAGACCACGCCCGAGACGCCCACTGCTACCAAGACGACGCCCAAGAAGTCTTCTAAGAAGACCGAAACGGTCGACGAGGACGAAGACACCGATGAGGCGACGGATGAGTCGACCGATTCGGACGCCACCAAGACGACGGCTAAAAAGGAAGAAAACGAGGTAACGAAGGTCAAGGTCTCCGTTGCCAAGGGAAAGACCGCCTGGATTGAGGTCAAGGTCGATGGCAAGTCGGTCTATGGCGCCCAGGCGACTGGCCCCTTTGAGCAGGAGTACACGCCTGAGTCCTCGATCGAGATCACCACGTCCAAGCCTTCCGATGTCACCGTTACCAAGAACGGCGAAAAGGTCCGTTACGATACCAAGACCTCGGGCGTGGCGCGTGTGACGATCACCGTTCCCAAGAAGGAGACGACTGGTTCCGAGAATGGTGAAAGTTCTGATGGTACCGACACCACCGATGGTACCGACACCACCGACGGCACCGATGCCCAGTCCACGGATGGCGCCGATACCGCAACTGACGGCCAGACGCCCACCGATTCTACCGACTATTCGTACGATAGCTACTAAGCCGCTCGTACGCGAAAGGAAACATCATGGCTAAAGATTCCAGCTTCGACGTCGTGTCCGAGGTCAACATGCAAGAGGTCGACAACGCCTTCCAGCAAACCACGCGCGAGATTTCCCAGCGCTATGACCTGAAGGATTCCGGCGCCACGATCGAGCTTTCGAAGGGCGACAAGCTCTTTACGATCAACGCCCCGGCCGACTTTGTCTCCAAGCAGATTATCGACGTGCTGAGCTCCAAGCTCATCAAGCGCGGCATCGACCTCAAGGCTGTCTCGTGGGATGCTCCGCAGGCGGCATCGGGCGGCACCGTGCGCGTGCTCGGCCATATCGTCGAGGGTATCGACCAGGCGACCGCCAAGAAGATCAACAAGGACATCAAGGACCAAAAGCTCAAGGTCAAGGTGACTATCGAGGCCGACAAGCTGCGTGTTTCCTCTGCTTCGAAGGACGCGTTGCAGACCGTGATCCAGTTCCTGCGCGACCAGGACTACGGCCAGCCGCTGCAGTTCACCAACTACCGCTAATATCATTCGAAAGGACTGCTCTCCAACATGGATACACCGTTGGGCTCCGTGCTCTACATCACCCTCGGGTGCGCTAAGAACGAGGTTGACACCGACCGCATGCGTTCTCTTTTGACCGCCGCGGGCTACGAGGAGGCATTCGACCCACAGGATGCCGATATCGCCATCGTCAATACATGCTCGTTCCTCGCCTCCGCAACGTCCGAGAGCATCGAGACCACGCTCGAGCTCGCCAACGAGGTTCAGGACGGCGTTCGTTCTTGCCCCATCGTCATGTGCGGCTGTGTGCCGTCGCGCTATGGCGACGATCTGCCCGATGAGCTGCCCGAGGTCGCTGCCTTTGTGAAGGCCGACGAGGAGGATGGCATCGTGGCGGTCATCGATGGCGTGCTGGGCGTCGAGCGCGAGATTGCCGCCTATATTCCGCAAGTCAAGCGCACTGTCGAGGGCGCCGTTGCTTACGTCAAGATTTCCGATGGCTGCAACCGCTTCTGCAGCTTCTGCATGATCCCGTATATCCGCGGTCGTTATCACTCGCGCAATGCCGAGAGCATTATCTCCGAGGTACGCGACCTGGTTGCCGGCGGTGTGCGCGAGATCGTGCTGATCGGCCAGGACACGGGTATTTGGGGCACCGACTTTGCTGACGAAGACGTCACCGATGGCTCGCCGCGCAATCTGGCGCAGCTGCTGCATGCCGTCGCCGAGTCCGTGCGCCCGCACAACGTCTGGGTCCGCGTGCTCTATCTGCAGCCCGAGGCATGACCGACGAGCTTATCGATACGATTCGCGATACGCCCGAGGTGCTGCCTTATATCGATATCCCCGTGCAGCACTGCGACGCGCGCATCCTCAAGGCTATGCGCCGTTCTGGTTCGCGCCAGGAGCTCGAGGACCTGTTCCGCGATCTGCGTGAGCGTATCCCCGGCATCGTGATCCGTTCCACGGCCATGGTCGGCTTCCCGACCGAGACCGACGACGAGTTCCGCGACCTTATCGACTTTATGGACACCGTCGGCTTTGACTACACGAGCGTCTTTGCCTACTCGCAGGAGGAGGGCAGCCTGGCCGCTAAGATGGAGGGTCAGGTCGATGAGGAGGTCAAGCTCGAGCGCGCCCAGGAGGCCATGGACCTGGCCGAGTCGCTCGGTTTTGCCGCCACCGCCGCACATGTGGGCGAGCGCGCCCAGGTGATTGTCGACGGCATCGAGGAGACCGAGGACGGCGCCGAGCTGATCGGCCATGCTTGGTTCCAGGCGCCCGATTCCGATGGCGCGGTGCACTTGGACGCCAGCGAGGCGTCCGTGGGCGATATTCTGACGGTCGAGTTTACCGATAGCTTCTGCTATGAGCTTATCGGCCATGTTGTGGAGTAGGAGAGCATCGTGGCAAACGAGAGCAATAAGGAACTGACGAGTGTTTGGACGCCCGCCAACATCGTGACGTGCGTTCGCATCGTCTTTATCCCGGTGTTCATGATCGTGTCGGCGCTTTCTCACACGAGTGTTGCCGGTACAGATTGGAGCACCTTCGACGGCCCGCTCGCCGCCGCTGCCTTCATTCTGTATGTGATCCTGTCGTGCACCGATAAGGTCGACGGCTACCTGGCGCGCTCGCGCAACGAGATTACCGATTTCGGTAAGTTCTTGGACCCCATCGCCGATAAGCTGCTCGTGTTCTCGGCCTTGCTGCTGTTCTTGGACTTTGGCACCGTGACGGTTTGGTCCGTGTTCATCATCTTGTTCCGCGAGCTGTTGGTAAGCGCCCTGCGCATGGTTGCGAGTGCCGCCGGCGTGGTCGTTGCCGCCGATAAGCTTGGCAAGTACAAGACGGCGACCACGATGGTCTCCATCTGCGGTTACCTGTGCGTCTTTGCGATGGCCGGCTTGCACCTTGGCCCGCTGGCGCTGACGCTCGGCATCTACTCGGTGTCGCGCTTCCTGTACGCCGTTGCCGTTGTCCTGACCGTTATCTCGGCGCCCAATACTTCTGGAACTGCCGCAAGATCGTCTTTTCGATCTAGGTCCTGGTGGGTATGACGGACTCTTTTGATCAGATTTCCGCACATAACGAGGAGCTGGCGCGTCATATTGTCGAGCGCGCGAGCGCTCGGGGCGTGACGGTTTCGACGGCTGAGTCGCTGACAGCAGGTATGATCGCCTCGACGATTGCCGATATCCCGGGCGCTCGGTGGTGCTGCGTGGCGGTGCGGTGACCTACTGCGATGAGATCAAGCATCGCGTTCTGGGTGTTGATCAGGTGACGCTCGACCGCTATACCGCGGTGTCGCATCAGACCGCGCACGAGATGGCGGCGGGTTCGCTGGAGCTGTACCAGAGCGATATTGCAGTGAGCGCAACGGGTTATGCCGGCCCCGGCGGCGGCACTGAGGACGATCCGGCTGGCACTTTCTATATTGGCTGGGCGTATCGCGCGGCTGATGGGGAAGTGCCGGTCGTGGACTCTGTGCGCTGCCACTATGAGGGCGACCGTTCGTGTGTTCGTGCCCATGCGGTCGCGGAGGCATTGGGACGCATTGCCCTTGTGCTCAACTCTATGGAATAGACGTGTTTTCAGGGGCCTTAGGGCCCCTTAATTGTGGAGATAGGGACCCCTGACGAATTTAGCGTTTGCGCTGGTTATAGGTGTATTCTTGCCTTCCTTGTTCTTATTCGGCCCTTTGTGGTCAAGCATTTGGTCAGTGTTTGGTCGGCGTTTGGTTGGGTTTTGGAAAGACTGCCTGCATATGATTGGCCTGAACGGTTGACCACGAACAGCCGTTCGTTTATTATCGATGCAGGTTGTTAAGAGGAGGGCTATTCATGGCCAAGAATTCAGGTCCCGTACGTACCGTTCATGCTCGCACGACGGGTAAAGAGCGCGATGAGATGATCGCCACCACCAAGGCCGAGATCGAGAAGAAGTTCGGTCGAGGCTCCATCATGAGGTATGGTGACGGCGGCCCCGAGCTTGAGGTTGAGGCCATCCCCACGGGCGCTCTGGCACTCGATGCCGCTCTGGGTATCGGCGGTGTGCCGCGCGGCCGTATCGTCGAGATTTACGGTCCTGAGTCCTCCGGTAAGACGACGCTTTCGCTCGAGATCCTGGCCGAAGCCCAGGCAATGGGTGGCGTGGTGGCATTTATCGATGCCGAGCACGCGCTCGATCCCACGTATGCCGCGCGCATTGGCGTGGATATCGACGAGGTACTGATTTCCCAGCCTGATACGGGTGAGCAGGCGCTCGAGATTGTTGACATGCTCGTGCGTTCCGGCGCCATCGATGCCATCGTCGTCGACTCCGTCGCCGCGCTGACCCCGCGTGCCGAGATCGAGGGAGAGATCGGCGATACCACGGTCGGATTGCAAGCTCGTCTGATGAGTCAGGCGCTCCGCAAGCTCGCCGGCTCGCTGTCCAAGTCCAACACGACATGCATCTTCATTAACCAGCTGCGAGAGAAGATCGGCGTCATGTTCGGCAACCCCGAGACCACGACGGCGGCCGCGCCCTTAAGTTCTTCTCTTCGGTGCGTATCGACATTCGCCGCATCGACAGCATTAAGCTTAAGGATGAGGTTATCGGTAACCGCGTGCGCGCCAAGGTCGTTAAGAACAAGGTGGCAGCTCCGTTCCGTTCTGCTGAGTTCGACATTATGTACGGTACGGGCATCTCTAAGGAGGGCTCGATTCTGGACATGGCTGTCGAGTGCGGCATTTGCAAGAAGATGGGCTCCTGGTTTGCCTATGGCGAGGACAAGCTCGGCAACGGTCGCGAGGCCGCCAAGGCGTTCCTGCGCGAACACCCCGATTGCGCCGACGAGATTGAGCATAAGGTCCGCCTTGCCTGCGGGCTTGAGTTTGATGACGATGCTCCGTCCGAGGTCGAGCTGACCGATCAGCCTGCGCCTGAGGAGTTTGACGAGCTTTACGCCATCGATGGTTCCGCCATGCTCGATGATGACGACGAGTAGCGGTTACGCTCATGTCGTATACGGTGACCGAGGCCACGGTCGTCTTTCCCGATAAGAAGGCGGCCTCCTCGTTCTCGAGCGGGTATGCGTCCAAAAAGCCTTGCGCACATATCGATTGTGAGCTTGAGGGCGGTTTTGAGCGGTCCATTTGGATTCCCGTGCGGGTCGCGCGCCTGTATGTCAAAAATCGCCCCGATCTTCCCTGTGATTGGGATAACTTTCGTGAAGCGGTGCAGCTCATCGAGCGTAAATGTGCACTTACCATGGTGACCGAGATGCTATCGCGACGCGACCATGCGACGGGTGAGGTCCGTGACAAGCTGGCTCGCTACGGCTTTCGCCAGTCCGCGATCGATTTCGCCGTCGAGCGCGCCACCGAGTATCGCTTTTTAGACGAGAACCGCTTTTGCTCGTACTTTATCGAGGAACGCAAGCGGCGCGGTTGGGGACAGCGTAAAATCGAGACCGAGCTCAAGCGTCGTCATGTCGTGCTCGATGACATTCCCGGTTATCCCGAGGATTATTTTGCCGTCGAAGACGATTTGGCGCGTGCGTCAGCCCTGCTCGCCAAGCGGCGTGTTCCAGAGACGCGCGGATTTGAAAAACTGGTTCGGTTTTTGATGGGCAAGGGCTTCTCGTATCACATCGCCGCCGATGCCGTTAAGGCACGTCTCGATGCCGAACGTGAGGAATGTGCGGTTTAGGCGTATGTGTTTTGTGGCCCTGCCGTTCACCGCGTTTTAGCCGCCGTGCTGGGGCCATTTATTTGACAGTTGTTGTGGTTCAACGTACGATAAACACTGTCATTTGCTTTGTGATATGTGCTCATCTGTGATGAGTTTGTTTATATGTTTATCTGTATCCGACCCGCATAAGCTGCGCCCATATTACTCAAATGTCGCGAGCCGTTCGTAAGGACGGTTCGCTTTGTTGTGTAACGAATCCATAAAAAGGAGTGAGCATGCCTATCATTGCAGCGCTCGTTGGCATCGTTTTGGGTGCCGTCGCCGCCATTGCCTACATGCGCACCGCCAAGCAGGGTAGTCTTCACGAGGCCGATGAAAAGATTCAGTCGGCACATGCACAGGCTGAGTCCCTGATCGGTGATGCACAGCGTCAGGCTGAGACCCTCAAAAAAGAGGCTCTGCTTGAGGCCAAGGAAGAGATCATCAAGAATAAGCAGGCTGCCGAGGCCGAGGACAAGCAGCGTAAGAGCGAGATTCGTACGCTCGAGAATCGCGTGATGCAGCGCGAGGAATCCCTCGATCGCCGCAACGACGCTCTCGACAAGCGCGAGCATCAGCTGTCCAGCCAGGCCGGTCAGGTCGAGAAGCGCTCCCGTGAGCTCGAGGAGCTCTGCGCAAAGCAGACCTCCGAGCTCGAGCGTATCGCCGACCTTACCCGCGAGGACGCCCACAAGGAGCTCCTCGATAAGGTTCGCGGCGAGGTCACCCACGAGGCCGCCACGATCATTCGCGAGTCCGAGCAGCAGGTTCGCGCCGAGTGCCACAAGACCGCCCAGGAGATTCTGTCTCTGGCGATTCAGCGCTGCGCTGCCGACCACACTGCCGAGGTCACCGTTACCTCCGTGCACATTCCCTCTGATGACCTCAAGGGCCGTATCATCGGTCGCGAGGGTCGCAACATCCGGACCTTCGAGCAGGTTTCCGGCGTCAACCTCGTGATCGACGACACGCCCGAGACCGTCGTTCTTTCGAGCTTCGACCCGGTCCGTCGTGAGACCGCCCGTGTCGCCCTCGAGAACCTAATCGCCGACGGCCGCATTCACCCTGCCCGTATCGAGGAGATGTATCACAAGGCCGCCGACCTGGTTCAGCAGCGCGTGCGCGAGGCTGGCGAGCAGGCTGCCTTCGATACCGGCATCCACGATCTGCACCCCGAGATCGTCAAGACCCTTGGTGCCCTGCGCTACCGTACCTCGTTTGGTCAGAACGTGCTTCAGCATTCCCTCGAGGTCTCTGATCTGTGCGGCGTGATGGCTTCCGAGCTTGGCCTGGACGTTGTGACCGCCAAGCGCGCCGGCCTGCTTCATGACCTGGGCAAGGCAATCGACCACGACGTCGAGGGCCCGCATGCCGTCATCGGCGCCGAGCTTGCCCGCCGTTATGGCGAGAAGCCCGTTATCGTCCACGCTATTGAGGCTCACCATGCCGATGTCGACCCCAACACGGTGCTCGATGTCCTGGTGCAGGCCGCCGATGCTGTCTCTGCCTCTCGCCCCGGTGCCCGTCGCGAGTCTGCCGAGAACTACATCAAGCGTCTTGAGAAGCTCGAGGAGATCGCCAACTCCCATGACGGCGTCGAACGTACCTATGCCATGCAGGCCGGTCGCGAGGTCCACGTCATGGTCCAGCCGGACAAGATCTCCGATGCCCAGTCCACGGTTCTGGCTCACGATATCGCCCATCAGATCGAGGAAGAGATGGAGTATCCCGGTCAGGTGCGCGTCGTCGTGATTCGCGAGAGCCGCGCTGTCGATATCGCTAAATAACATGAGCGACGCGAACGAGCTCATCTCATTTATCGCGTCGATGTCGGGGGAGGGCAACCTTCGCGTCGAGGAGAACCTTGGCGAGGGGTATGTCCGCCTCCGCGTTTCGGAGGCCGAGCGGCGCCAGGCTAAGCACGACATTCAGCATGTCGAGGACATCGTCATCGAAATGCTCCGTAATGCTCGCGATGCCGGCGCCGACAAGGTCTATCTCGCCACGACCAAGGAAGATGGCGTCCGCACGCTTGTCTTTCTGGATAACGGTTCTGGCGTTCCGCAGGATATGCAAGAGCGAATCTTTGATGCCCGCGTTACCTCCAAGCTCGAGAGCATGAAGATGGACCGTTGGGGCGTTCACGGTCGTGGCATGGCATTGTTTTCGATTAAGCAGAACGCCGACGAGGCCCGTGTGGTCACGTCCGGCGTCGATCTTGGTTCAGCCTTCAAGGTGAGCGTTGCGGCCGACCGCCTCAGTGAGCGTGCCGATCAGTCCAGCTGGCCCCAGGCCGTCAAGGATGAGGACGGACGTTATGTCTGCGCTCGCGGTCCACATAATATTATTCGCGCTGCTTGTGAGTTTGCGCTCGAGGAGTTGCGTGGTTGCGATGTCTATCTCGGTTCTCCGTCTGAGATTGCCGCGACCCTTTATGCTCAAGCGTCAAGTCGGCTCGATACGTCTCGTCTCCTGTTCATTGATGACGAGAGCGAGCTTCCGGTTGTCGATCGTTTAGGCCTTGCTTCTGATGCCGAGGACTTTATCCGTATTTGTTCGGGTTTGGGTCTTGAGATGTCCGAGCGCACGGCCCATCGCATTTTGGCAGGGCAGATTAAGCCCGTTCGCGGTGTGACCGCGCGTCTGCTGCGCGAGCGTGATTCGTCCTCGCATGCGCCGACTCCTGTCGATCTCGCGAAGGATCGTCGCGGGCTACGTATTGCCAAGGATGACATGGCACAGTTTTCGCGCGCTGTGGAACGCGACTTTAATGACCTTGCCGCCCGGTACTATCTCAACCTTTGCGGCGACCCAAAGATCCGTGTTTCGCGTGATCGAATCACCGTGACCTTTGATCTTGCCAAAGAGGAATAGTGCCTTTACCGAGTCCACTCGGTACGATACAGTTGTTGCAGTTAAAACGTACTTTTAAATGCAGGAGTTTCTTCATGGATTGCCTGAAGGTATCAAGCAAATCATCGCCCGCGTCCGTTGCCGGCGCCATCGCCGGCATGGTCAAGGATGGTGTACCCGTCAACATCCAGTGTGTCGGCGCCGGTGCCGTCAACCAGGCTATTAAGGCCGTTGCTATCGCGCGCGGTTTTTTGATTCCAACCGGTTTTGATATTTCCTGCGCGCCCGTGTTCTCCGACATCCTCATTAACGGGGAGTCGCGCACGGCCATCCGCCTTTCTATCTACGTTCACCAGATCAATCGAGCTGCTATGGATAACGTCGTCATGGATGATGTTAAGCCTGTGGCATAGCTTCTGCTTGCCTTGTTTCGCTCCCCATCGTTAGGACTTATGCACATGGACCAGCGTTCCGTACGCGATATTCTTGCCGGTAAAACCTACTTTATCCGCACCTTTGGCTGCCAGATGAATCAGCACGACTCCGAGCGTGTGAGCGGTCTGCTTGATTCGTATGGCTGCCTCATGGCGCTCGATCCCGCGCATGCCGATATCGTTGTCTTCATGACGTGCTGCGTGCGCGAGGCCGCCGATACTCGCCTGTACGGTCAGTGCAATTCCTGCAAAAGCCTGCCGCCTTCGCCTTCGGGCAAGCGCGTGGTTGCCGTTGGCGGTTGCATCGCGCAGCGCGATGGCGAGGGCCTGCTCACCAACGTCGATAACGTCAATGTCATCTTTGGCACGCATTCCATTGCACATGTGGCCGAGCTCATTGCCGAGGCGTTCCGTGATGGTAAGCGTCATATCCGCACCAATGAGCATGAGGATACGGATGCCATGAGCATGCCGTGGCATCGCGAGACTCAGTATCACGCCTGGGTGCCATCATGACGGGCTGCAATAATTTCTGCACCTATTGCATCGTGCCGTACGTGCGCGGTCGCGAAAAGAGCCGCCCCTTCGAGGAGATTGTCGACGAGGTGACCGGTTTGGTGCGCCAGGGCGTGCGTGAGATTACGCTGCTGGGCCAAAACGTTAACTCATATGGTCGCGATCTGTTTGGCAAGCCGCGTTTTGCCGATCTGCTGCGTGCCGTGGGCAATACGGGCGTGGAGCGCATCTTCTTTACGTCTTCGCATCCCAAGGACCTGTTGCCCGAGACCATCGACGCCATGGCCGAGACGCCTGCCGTTATGCCGCAGCTGCACTTGGCCGTCCAGTCAGGTTCGACGCGGATCCTCAAAGAGATGAATCGCCGTTATACACGCGAGGACTATCTGGGCCTTGTCGATCGCATTCGCAACCGCATGCCCGATATCGCGCTCTCGACCGACATTATCGTTGGCTTCCCGGGTGAGACTGAAGAAGACTTTGAGCAGACGCTCTCACTTGCCGAGACGGTCCGCTATGCTCAGGCCTATACCTTCATCTATTCCAAGCGCGCCGGTACCCCGGCCGCCGAGATTGACGATCCTACGCCGCATGAGGTTATTCTCGAGCGTTTCAACCGTCTGGTTAAGGTTATCGAGACCACGGCACACGAGTATAACCAGGGTGAGCTTCATACTGTGGTTCCGGCGCTCATTGAGGGAACGAGTAAAAAGAACGACGCGGTCCTGCTGGGCAAGAGTCCCAAGAATCAGACCGTGCATGCGCCTATTCCCGAGGGTTACAGCATCGATCAGCTTGTTGGTAAGATCGTTGATGTTGACGTTGACGTTGCCAAGACCTGGTATTTGTCCGGCTCCGTTGTGGGCGAGCCGCGCTAATGGTTTCTCCCGGGGCAGGTCTTTCCGCCGTTGCGATCGTCGGTCCGACGGCGTTGGTAAGAGTGATGTTGCCGACCGTTTGGCAGCTCGTCTTTCGTCCGAAGTGCTGTCGTGCGATGCGATGCAAATCTATCGCGGCATGGACATCGGTACCGCAAAGATGGCGCCCGATGAGTGCACGGCGCCGCTGCGTCTCGTCGACATTGTAGAGCCGGGTGTGGCATATTCTGCTGCGCTTTATCAGGCCGACGCTCGCGCGCATGTTGAACGTCTCCTTGGTTCGGGTTGCCTGCCGGTTTTTTGTGGAGGTACGGGGCTGTATCTCAAGGCCGCCCTCGATGAGATGGACTTTCCCTCGGGTGAACTTGAGGACGATCGTCGTGCGGGCTATCAGGAGCTTGCCGAGCGTATTGGCGAGGAAGAACTGCATGCCTTGCTTGCCGAGCGCGATCCAGAATCGGCTGCTGTTATTCATCCCCATAACGTGCGCCGTGTGATTCGTGCGCTCGAGATGCATGATGATGGCGTCTCCTATGCGCAGCAAAAGTCGCAGTTTAGTGTTCCGCACGAGCATTATCATGCCCTTTGGTTTGGTCTGACGCGTAATCGCGAGGTGCTCTACGAGCGCATTAACCAGCGCGTCGATCTGATGTT
Organism: Coriobacteriaceae bacterium AM48-5; assembly: GCA_027669525.1. Lineage (GTDB taxonomy): Bacteria > Actinomycetota > Coriobacteriia > Coriobacteriales > Coriobacteriaceae > Collinsella. Next base: position 16,794 of record JAQEDJ010000041.1, read on the forward strand.
TGAGCAGGGTCTTGTCGATGAGGTCCGCGGTCTTATGGGCCAGGGGCTGGGAGATGCCCTGACGTCGATGCAGGCAATTGGCTATAAAGAGATCATTGATGCTTTCAATGGCGTGATGAGCATGGATGAGGCTCGCGAACTCATTAAGATGCGTTCGCGTCGTTATGCCAAGCGTCAGCTTTCGTGGTTTAAGCGCGATGACCGTATCGTGTGGTTTGATATGGATGAATGTACGATCGATGAGGTCGTTGAGGATATCCTGCATCGTATTGAGGCTGCCTAATGCCCCGTTTCCCCCTTGTTCCCACGGCACCCGAGCCCGAGCGTGCCATTTTAGTTGGTGTTGAGTGGCGCGACAATGCATGGCCGCTCGATCGCTCGCTTGATGAGCTGGAGCGTCTTGCCCACACAGCTGGTGCCCAGTGCGTGGCACGCTTGTCGCAGCGTTTGGTAAAGCCGTATCCTAAATCGTTTATCGGTTCCGGTAAGGTTGAAGAGCTGTGCGGCCTGGTGCATCGCATGGATGCCGATGTCGTTATTTTTGACGACGACCTGACCCCCTCGCAGCAATCCTATTTGGAGAAAGCCGTGGGCGAGCCGGTAAAGATTATCGATCGTACTGCACTGATCCTGGATATCTTTGGCCTGCATGCTCAGACGCGTGAGGGACGCCTGCAGGTACAGCTGGCACAGCTTCAATATTTGTTGCCTCGCCTGCGTGGCATGTGGAGCCATCTCGCTAAGGAGCAGACGCGCGGCGGCATCGGCTCACGTTTTGGTCAGGGCGAAAGTCAGCTCGAGGTCGACCGTCGCCTCATTCGTAATAAGATCGCTGCGCTTCGTCGTGAGCTCAAGCAGGTTGAACAGCGTCGCGATGTTCAATCCAAGAGTCGCATTGAGTCCCCGGCGTTTCGCGTCGCGTTAGCCGGTTATACCAATGCCGGTAAATCGACGTTGCTCAATCGTCTGACCGGCTCTACGGTACTTTCGCAGGACAAGCTGTTTGCTACGCTCGACCCGACGACGCGTTCGTATCGTCTGCCCGGCGGTCGCGGCATGACGATTACCGATACCGTCGGCTTTATTCAAAAGCTGCCGCATGGTCTGGTCGATGCCTTTAAATCGACGCTGTCCGAGGTTTTGGGTGCCGATCTAATTCTCAAAGTCGTAGATGCGTCTGACGAGGACTATGAGCGGCAGCTGGAGGCTGTCGACCGCGTGCTTGATGAGATCGGCGCCGGAGAGCGTTTAACGCTGATTGTATTCAATAAAATCGATCTTCTCGATAGCGTCGATCGATTGAGTTTCCGTCGTCGCTATCCGGAGGCCGTTCTGTTCTCGGCCCAAACGGGCGAGGGGCTCGACGATCTCGTCGACCGGATTGCTCGCGAGGCAGCTGCCACCGATGTGTTGCTCTCCGCTGATATCCCGTATCGTGAGGGCGCTCTCATCACGCTGGTGCATGAGCAGGGAACCCTTCTGCATGAGGAATATCTCGAGGACGGCGTTCGCATTGTGGCGAAACTGCCGGCTCGTATTGCACCGCGGCTCGAGCGTTATCGCACCGAGTAGACGATCTCCAAAATGCCAGAATGATGGGCTGATGCAGCAGATAAAAGGGGAGAGCGTGACGTCCAAGGCTGGCGAGCGCCGGCAGGGGGTTGGCGTAGGCCCAGCTAGGGACGGTCTTATCGATGGTTGATTTTCAATCTCAACGCAACAGCCTGAACGGAACACGCGTTTCCGCAGCTAGCGCAACGCGGAGATAGCTCCCGGCACCTGGCCATCACCTCGTTCCGCAGGTGGAGAGGCC
>JAQEDJ010000042.1 GCA_027669525.1 Coriobacteriaceae bacterium AM48-5
GAACGTCCCTAACTGCCGGCAGAAAAGGAACGTCCCTAACTGCCGGTCAAAAAAACGAGCGAGGATCGCGGGGTCCTCGCTCGTTTTTTTGGGCAATGTTTCGGCTGCGCCGTTACTTGTCGGCGGCTGCTTTCTTGGCAGTCGACTTCTTCGCGGTCGTCTTCTTGGCGGCAGTGGCTTTCTTAGCCGTCGTCTTCTTTGCCGCGCTCGCCTTGGTCGTAGTCTTGCGGCCGCGGGCGGGCTTCTTTCCTTGGTCGGGCAGTCCATGTTGACGCAGATACGCCACGGACCGCGCGCCGTGTTGACCACCACGATGGGGGCGCCGCACTCGGGACAGGTCTCGCCCGTCGCCTCGAGCTTACCGCGCGCCGGCAGCGGATAGCTCACGCCGCAGTCATCGTAGTTGGTGCAGCGGATAAAGCGCTTGCCGCTCTTCTCACTCTTGTGCGCGATCAGGTCGCCATGGCGTCCGGCCTCGGCGCACACCTTGCACTCGCCCACCTTAAGGTCGGGCTCGTAGTTGGTGGGGCACGTGGGGTTCACGCAAATCTCGAAGGCCTTCTGGCGGAACGGCTGGCACTTAATGCGCGGCGCGCCGCACTCGGGGCACACGGCCGCCTCGCCCTCGAGCGGGCTCACCTTGACGCCGCTCGGCACCGGATAGGTCACATCGCAGTCGGGCCAGCCCATGCAGCCGATAAAGCTGCCGCGGGTCTTGGCGCTCGTCTTCATAACCAGGTCCTTGCCGCACTTGGGGCAAGCGCCCACGCGCGCATCGGCCGTGACGGCGTCGCTGATGGCGTCGCCCAGCTCCTGCGTGTGCTTGAGCAGCTCGTCGAGCACACCGGCCAGCAGCGCGCGCGAGTGCGTCACGACATGCTCTTCGGTATCCTCGCCGCGCTCCACACGGGTCATATCGCCATCGAGCTCGCTGGTCATATCGGGGCTCGTGATGCGCGGGGCAAACTGCGTCAGCGCGTCGATGATGGCGATGCCCAACTGGCTCGGCTCAACGGGATCGTTTTTGAGATAGCGCACGGCATACAGGCGCTCGATGATGCTCGCACGCGTGGACTTGGTGCCCAGGCCGCGCTTTTCCATCTCTTGCACGAGCTTGCCCTGGCTGTAGCGCGCGGGCGGCTCGGTCTGCTTGGCCTCGAGCTTAATGTCGAACACATCGACCGTATCGCCCTGCTCCAGCGGCGGCATCTGCTCGTCGCGTTTAAGGCCGTACGGGTAGGCCTCGCGGAAACCCGGGGTTACGAGCACGTCGCCCGAAGCCACGAACGGCTCGCCGTTGACGTCGAGCTCGAGCTTGGTGTTCTCGATGGTCGCAGGACCCATAAGCGTCGCCAGGAAGCGGCGAGCGATAAGGTCGTAGAGCTTACGCTGGCCGCCGTCGAGCGTGGACGGATCGCCCTCGCCCGTGGGATAGATAGGCGGGTGGTCGGTGGTCTCGACCTTGCCGCGCGTGGGCTTCATGGGACCGGCGAGCACCTTTTTGCACACGGGCGCCAGCGCCGGGTTGATCTTTGCCAGGTCGCTCACCACGGCGCCCAGATCGAGCGTCGCAGGGTACACGGTATTGTCGACACGCGGGTAGCTGATGAGACCGGCCATGTAGAGGGACTCGGCGATGCGCATGGTACGCGCAGGCGAGATGCCCTCGGCCGCGGCGGCAGCCTGCAGCGAAGTCGTCGCAAACGGCGTGGGCGGCTGCTGCTTACGCGAGCGCTTGGTCACCGCGGCAACGGTCGCCGTCGTAGCGCCGTCGACGTGACCATACGCCGTCTCGGCGGCATCCTTGTCGGTAAAGCGCGCTGTCTTGTGCGCGATCTTAAAGCGATCATCCTCGGCAGCACCCTGAGCGGCACCCATGCCGCGAATCTGCCAATAGTCCTCGGGCACAAACGCCATGCGCTCGCGCTCGCGCTCGACCACCAGGGCGAGTGTCGGCGTCTGCACGCGGCCGGCAGAGCGCACGTTACCAAAGCCGCCAAACTTGGCGAGCGTCAGGTAGCGCGTGAGCACCGCACCCCAAATGAGGTCGATGTGCTGACGGCTCTCGCCGGCGTCGGCCAGGTTCTGGTCGAGCGAGACAAGGTTATCGAAGGCCTGCGTGATCTCGGCCTTGGTAAACGAAGAATACTGGGCGCGGGCAACCGGCAAGTCGGGCGCAACCTCGCGCACCTTGTTGAGAGCGTCCGAACCGATCAGCTCGCCCTCGCGATCGAAGTCCGTGGCGATGATGACGCTGTCGGACTTTTTGGCGAGGTTCTTGAGCGAGCGAATGAGCTCTTTCTCGGCCGGCAGCTTAATGACGGGCGCCCAGGTGAGATAAGGCAGGCTCTCAAGCTTCCAACCCTTGATGGAGATACCGTCGGCAAGAAACGGCTTGCGCTTGGTGTCGTAGGGCGGACGAGCCAGGCCATCGGGCATGTCGGCCGGCAGCATCTCGCCGTCCTCAGTAACCGAATACCAGCCCAGCTTTTTATCGAACAGCACGCTGTCGCAAAAATCGGGCGCAAGGATGTGACCGGCAAGGCCGATGGTCACGCACTCCTCGCCCTTCCACTCAAAACGGTAGATGGCGGTGTTGTACACCTTGTCCTTTTTGGGTTTGCCCGTGGACAGACGCTCGGCGATTTGACGCGCGGCGTCGTTTTTCTCGGCGATGATGAGCTTCAAAAGAGGCTCCTATCTCGTATCTCTGCGGCTACGCCCGCCCGTATGGCGGCCGACTTACGCCCTTGCTTGCTCAATCTGCCCGATGAGCCAATCGCACCAGGCATCCATGCCCTCGCCCTTGCGCGCGCTCACGGCAAACCGCGGCGCCTGCGGATTGAGGTCATCGAGTGTCTTAGTATACCTATCCATGTCAAAATCGAAAGCCGGAGCCACGTCGACCTTGTTGAGCAGCTGTGCGCCGGCGTGCTGGAAGATACCCGGATACTTGATAGGCTTGTCGTCGCCCTCGGGCACCGAGAGGATCATGATGGACAGGTTCTCGCCCAGGTCAAAGTCGACCGGGCAGACCAGGTTGCCCACATTTTCGATAAAGATGACGTCAATGTTTTCCAGGCCCACAGCCTGGTCGAACGCGTCGACAGCCTCCATGATCATGTTGCCCTCGAGATGGCACAGGCCACCCGTGTTGATCTGGATGGCGGGCATGCCGGCTTCCTTCATGGTGATGGCGTCGACATCCGAAGCGATATCGCCCTCGATGACGGCACAGCGCAGGCCGGCCTTGTCGCGCAGGCGTTCGTTGGTGCCCAGAATCGTAGTGTCTTACCCGAACCGGGGCTCGACAGCACATTGATCACATAGGTGCCTGCCTCATTAAATCGCTGACGCAGCTGATCTGCCAGGCGCTCATTGCGCGACAGGATCGGCGACGCGATATCAATCGTTTTCTCAGCCATACTCAGCGCTCCTTACTTTGGCCCCTTTTTACCCCATCGCCAGATGGCTAGCGGGCTAATCGTCGGGGGTTTCGATCTCGATGCTGGCGATGTCGAGTTCGCGGCCGTGCAGCAGGCGCACGTTGGCGCCGCCACACTGAGGACAGCGACAATGAAAGCGGTCGTGGTCGAAGACCTCGCCGCAGTCCAGGCACTCGCTTTGTGGATGGACTTCCTCCACGGCAAGCTCGCAGCCGCGCGTGAGCGGGTCCTCGTCGCGAAACGTCTCCCACGCAAAGTCAAGCGCCTCGCGCACAACTTCGGTCATATCCCCGATACGCAGCGTTACCAAAACGGCGCGCGAGGCCCCCGCCCCACGCGCCGCGCGAATCACTGTATCGAGTATGCCGTTGACAATGCCAACCTCGTGCATACCGATTTACTCCTCGTCGTCCTCGTCGTCCTCGTCGTCCGAGAACAGGTCCAGACGGCTCACGAACAGGCCCTCCTTGCCCTCGCGCGCGGTAATGACCACGCGGGCGATGGCGAGCGAGATCTCGTAGAGCGAAAGCAGGGCACCGTACATAAGGCCCAGCGTGACGGGCGAACCGTCGGGCGTGATCACGGCCGAGCCCACGAGCAGGCCCACGTACACGTAACGCCAGGCGCTGCGGAAGGCCGCGTAGGACACGATGTGAAAGACGGACAGGTAGAAGATGATGAGCGGCAGTTCAAACGCCACACCAAAGCCGATCATAAAGAGCAGCTCCATGTTGACGTAGTTCTCCAGATCGGGCAGCGCCGTGGCGACGGCCGAGGTCTCGCCGATGAGCCACTCAAAGCCTGCCGGGATGATGATGAAGTAGCAGAAGATGGCACCCAGGAAGAACAGCACCGTCGAGGCGAGCACCGTGGGCACGACCCACTTGCGCTCGTTGGGGCGAAGCGCCGGCAGGAAAAACGCCAAGATCTGCCAGATGATCATGGGCGTGCACATGACCACGGCCATCTTGATGGCCAGCGAGAAGCGCAGACCAAAGCCGCCGAGCGTAGTGGTGATGTAGAACTTACCGTCCGGCACAAAGGAGCGGATGGGGTCTTCCAGGATATCGAGCACCACGGGCGTGGCGAAATACAGCACGATAGCGGCGGCAAAGACCGACACGACCACGATGGTCAGGCGGCGACGGAGCTCGCCCAGGTGATCGAAGAGCGGCATGCGCGCAGGTCCGATAGGCATTACTCATCGCCTCCCTTCGGGGCGTCGGCGGCAGCGGCGTCGTCCTCGGCCTCGAGCTCGCGAGCGAGCTGGTCGACGACGGCCTTGCGCTTGCGGGGACGACGGGCGTAGAGGTCAGCCGTCGTGGGCTCTGCCGGCTCGAGCTCGGGCTCTGCAACAGGCTCGGGCTCGGCGGCATCAGCAGCAACGGCAGGCTCTGCACCCTCGGCCTCCTCGGCAATACCTTCGCCCTCGGTAGCGCCCTCGTTTGCGGCCTTCTCGGCAGCAAGACGGGCGCGACGCTCGGCAAAGGTCTCCTTCTTGACGGGCGCTGCTGTCTCGGCGGCATCCTCGTCCGCATCGGAATCGTCGTCGGTCGCAACAGCCTTCTTGGGCTTGACCGGGGCCGACGCGGCCTCACTCACCGGATCGATAATCTCGGACTGAACAACGGCCGTCATCTTTTCCTGCGTCTCGCGGAACTGACGGATGGCACGGCCGATCGTGCGGCCCATCTGTGGGAGCTTATCCGGGCCAAACAGCAAAAAGCCGAAGACCACGATAATCGCGAGCTCACCCTCTCCAATACCAAACACACATACCTCCAAGGCTCGATGTGAGTCGAGCCCGCACCGCGCCATTCGGCCGGAACTCGTCTATTCATTCGGTCAAGTATAGCGCCCGGACGCCAAAACGTCCGAGCGCATCACAAACATATGCCAAACGGCACGCCCTTTTGGGGGCAAAGATTATGCAGCGGTGATCGAAATCTCCTGGTCGACACCCAACAGCTGAACCACGCGCATCACCGGGGGCTGCACATTGGTGCAGCTAAAGCGCTTGCCGTGGTCGACCGCGTGGTGTGCGGCGCCCACGAGCACGCCAATGCCCGTCGAATCGATGTAGCTCACCTGGCAAAATCGAGCTCAACGGCCTCAGTAGCTGCTCGAGCGCCAGATCGATGGCATTGCGCAGGCTATCGGCGTTAGAGATATCGATCTCGCCGGTTACCTTAATGGTGTAGAGCTCTGGCGTGGGGTTGGTGGAAATACCCAAATCCATGTATATGCTCCTTTACGTATCGAAAGTGCGGATAGTACGGGAAGCCGCGCGTTAGGCGCGCTCGGCACGCGCAAGCTCGGCAGCGACGAGCTTAACGGCCAGCACCAGCACATCGAGCGCGGCCTCCAGGTCCTCGACCGTGGGATAGCTCGGCGCGATGCGGATGTTGGTGTCGCGCGGGTCCTTGCCATAGGGCCAAGTGGCGCCGGCCGGTGTGAGCTTGACGCCCAGGTCGGCGCAGAGCGCGGCGACCTTTTGGGCCGAGCCCTCGGGACCATCGAAGCTTACAAAGTAGCCGCCGCGGGGGTGCGTCCAAGTAGCGCAACCCGTATCGCCCAAGCCCTCGGTGAGCTTGCGCTCAACGGCCTCAAAGCGCGGGCGCAAAAACTCGGCATGCTTTTTCATGTGCTCCTTGACCGCCTCGATGGTGGGAAGGAAGCGCACGTGACGCAGCTGGTTGAGCTTATCGGCACTGATGAGGCCAGCCTTCAGGCGCTTGGAGAACTCGGCGATGACCGCGGGGCTCGCACCGATAAAGCCGATACCGGCGCCCGGGAAGGTGATCTTGGACGTCGAGGCAAAGGCCACCACGCGGTCCTCGGTGCCCGCCGCGCGAGCGAGGTCAAAAATGTTTGCGAGCTCATCGGTCTCGTCGTACAGGTCGTGCACGCAGTAGGCGTTGTCCCAGAAGATGCGGAAATCGAGCGCGGCCGTGGGCATCTCGACCAGGCGACGCACAGTGTCCTCGCTAAAGGTGATGCCCGTGGGGTTGGAATACTTGGGCACGCACCATATACCCTTGATGGAATCGTCGGCGGCAACGAGGCGCTCAATCTCGTCCATATCGGGGCCGTTGTCGGTCATCGCGACGGGGACGTTCTCGATGCCCAAGTCGGCGGTGATGCCAAAGTGGCGATCGTAGCCGGGAACGGGGCACAGGAACTTGACCTTCTTGCCGTCGTGCGCGGCTCGTAGGCGTCCCAGGGCTCGCTGCCGCACGAGCCACAGCGCCAGAACATGCCGGCGATATCGTGCTCGATCAGCAGGCTCGATGAGCCAGTACGAGCGTCTGCTCGGCAGGACAACCCAGGAACTCCCCCGCCAGCTTGCGTGCCGAGGGAATGCCCTCAAAGCAGCCGTAGTTGGAGCAGTCGACGTTGCCGTCATGCAGATCGGCATCGGCATTGAGGATATCGAGCATGGGTCGAGAGATGTCCACCTGGGAGGGCGACGGCTTGCCGCGGGCCATGTCGAGCGCCAGGCCCTTGGCCTTGACCTCGGCGACCTCGGCTTTGAGCGCCTCGATGGCGGCATCGAGTTCGGTGGTTTCCATCTTCTGGTAGATCGTCTGCATGGGTGCGACCTTTCGCGAAGCGGTACGTTGCAGTTCGTCTAAGTATAGACCGCCATCGTCGCAACGTTATGAAGCCGTGATAGATTAAGTTCATCGCAATCAATTACGAATCGCCGCGCATGCCGGCGTGGGGCGCCCAAGGAGGCACTATGGAGTACGGATCGTTTCAGGCCGAGGAATTCGGCGACTTGCAGCGCCTGGTCGACGGACTGTTTTACGACCGCCACGCCATCGACCGCCTGGATCTGATCGTACAGGCCGAAATCTTGGACTTGGCGCCCGACCTCATGGAGATCGTGAATCTTTTGCCGCCCGGCTACTACGACCGCCAGTCACTTTGCGACCAGCTCAACTCCGCCTTGGCCGCCCACGGCTGGGGCGCCATCTACGGCACCGTGGAATAGGTAGCGCGCAGAGATGTGGTGTAAGAGGCGGGGCATGCCCCGCCTCCGCCCTTTCTTGAAAGGGAGGGGACACCGCCTAGAATTCGTCGTTGGAGTAATGAAGGTGACGGATGGAAGGAAAGGCGATGCCCCAAGAAGAGAGTGTACTGCGCCTCGGCCGCGACGAGGCCCTCGAGGCGGCGAGGCTTTGGCAGGAGTGCGGCGACGCGCGCGAGTTCGCGTGCAGGGTGCTGGGCAGCGTGATGAACGCGCTGATGGACTCCGAGGCCCAGCAGATGTGCGGCGCGAGCCGCAACGAGCGCAGCGACGGCAGGGAGAACAGCCGCAACGGCTACCGCCCCAGGTCGCTCAAGACCGCCGTGGGCGACGTGGAGCTCGAGATACCCAAGCTCAGGCACGGCACCTACTACCCCGAGGGCATGCTCGCGCGATGGTCGCGCGTCGACACCTCGGTGGCCGCCATCGTGCAGGAGATGTACGTATGCGGCGTGTCCACCCGCAAGGTCGAGCGCGTGGCGTCCAAGCTGGGCATATCCTCGCTGTCGAGCTCGGAGGTCTCGAGCCTCTGCTCCGACCTCGACGCCGAGGTGGCGGAGTTCCGCCGCCGCGACCTGTCGGGCACGCCGTGCTGCTACCTGTGGCTCGACGCCACCTACATGAGCTGCAGGGTCGGCTCGTCGGTCGTCTCGCAGGGCGTCGTGACCGCGATCGGGCTGGGCGCCGACGGGCGCAAGCACTTCCTGGGCTGCGACGTGGTCGACACCGAGAGCGAGGACTCCTGGGCGGCATTCCTCGGCGGGCTGCGCGAGCGCGGGCTGGCCGGCGTTCGCCTCGTGGTCTCCAACAGCCACGCCGGGCTCGTGGCCGCCGTCTCGCGCCTGTTCCAGGGCTGCGCCTGGCAGCGCTGCGTGACGCACCTGCAGCGCAACCTCCAGAGCGCCTGCTCGGGCAGGCCCGAGGACTCCAAGGCGGCCGTCAGGGACCTCGTGCATGCCGCGGTCTACCAGGACGACCCCGACCTCGCGCGCTGCGTGTGGGCCGAGGCGGCGCCCTGGGTGGCGTCGGTGTCCGCCAGGGCCGGCGAGGTCTTCGAGCGGGCCGAGGACTCCGCGCTGGCGTTCACGGCCTTCCCCAGGGCGCACTGGGCCAAGCTCCGCACCAACAACGTCCAGGAGCGCGCCAACCGCGAGATAAAGCGCCGCTACAGGGTCGTGCAGTCCTTCCCCTCGAGGAGTCGATGCTGCGCCTGACGTGCGCGAGCCTCATGGAGACCGAGGGGCAGTGGTCCCAGCAGCGCGTGTTCTCCGAGGCCTCGCCGCCGAGGGCTTCGCCGAGCCCGCGGACAGGCCGGCCCCGACAGAGGGGAGGCGCCGCGCGCTCGGGCGCGCGCCAGGGAGATAGTGGACGAGATAGTCGAGAGGCGCGGTCTCAAGAAGGAGTAACATCGGGACTTGCAGCGACGGACTCGGGACGTTCTTACACCACGTCTGCGCGCGCCACCGTGGAATAAACCTCGAGGCCGGCGATTTGGCCCGCTTCCCGACCTTGGCGAGGCTTGTTTTAGGACTTGTGGCCAAAAAAGGGCAAATATGAGTACTGTTACCTTTTTAGTAGCAGCGATTCTTGGTCGAAATCGGTAAAACTCGACTTGAAACTTCCTAATCACCGTCAGCTAGCGCCAAATTGGAAGTCGATGGTCACTCATTAACGTACAGTTCTTATAACTTTGTTCATTATTTTCCGCACCTAAAATGATACGCCGTTTGTGACAGTACTCACAAACGGCGTTTTTTTGACCACTGGCGTGTCTGGCAGGCGGCAAGCACCGCCCGAATCCGCATTTTGAACGCGCCCGAATCGGTTCTGGAGCCGGTTTTCGCGCTCTTACTCGTCTTTGGGCGAGGGATGCTTGCAGACCACGCTCATGTAGATCATGCCGAGCACGGCTGCGGTGACCGAACCGGCGAGAATAGCGGCCTTTGCGGCCAGGACCTCAAACTGGGCCGTCGGGAAGGCGAGGCCGCTGATGAGGATCGACATGGTAAAGCCGATACCGCCCAGAATGCCCACACCGGCAATCATGTGCCAGTTAACGTTATGCGGCAGCTCGGAGATCTTGAGCTTAACCAGGGCAAACGTCATGCCAAAGATACCGATCGGCTTGCCCAGCAGCATGCCAAAGTACACGCCGAGCGTCACCGGGTCGGTGAGCAGCGTGCTCATGTCCACGCCCACTAAGCGAACCTGTGCGTTCACGAATGCAAAGATCGGCAGGATCACAAAGTTGACCGGCGTGGAGATCAGGCGCTCCATGCGAATGAGCGGCGGGGTCACGCGGTGCATGACACGCTCGACTCTGGTGGTCGAGACGGTAAAGTCGTGCTGACCCAGGATGTGTGCCTCGTCGTCGTAGCGGTCATCGAGCAGCGGCAGGCACTCGCCCAGCCAGTCGGTCAGGCTATCGAGCTTCACGCCGCACTTGGCAGGAATGGTAAAGGCCAAGATGACGCCGGCGAGCGTGGCGTGCACGCCGCTCTTGAACATGCAGAACCACAGCAGCAGGCCCAGCACCGAGTACGGGGCAAGACGGTAATGCTGCGTCTTGTTGAGCCACACGAGCGCACAGGTCACAACCGCGGCGGCGCCCAACCAAAACGGATTGGGGCTCTGACCGTAGAAAATGGCGATGGCGGCGATGGAGATGAGGTCGTCGGCGATGGCGAGCGTCGAGAAGAACACGCGCACGCCGTTGGGCACGCGATTGCCCAAAAGCGACAGCACGCCCAGCGCAAAGGCAATATCGGTTGCCATGGGGATGGCCCAACCGTTGCGGGCGCCGGCATGGTTAAAGATCAGGTAGATGCAGGCGGGAACGACGACGCCGCCCACGGCCGCCAGCATGGGAAGCATGGCCTGGCGCGGGTTCTTGAGCTCGCCAACTGTCATCTCGTACTTAAGCTCAATGCCCACTAGCAAAAAGAAGATCGCCATGAGGAAGTCGTTGACGAAAAGCTCAACGGTGAGACCGGCCGTAAGGTTGCCCAGACCCACATACAACGGGGTCTCCAAAAAGTGATGGATGGCCTCGTATGCATCGGTGTTGGCGCAAATGACGGCGGCGATGGCGGCGAAGACCATGACGGCGGCGGAAATCGTGCCGTTCTCGGCGATGCGCTCCCAGATGTCGTGACGCTCAAAGCGCTTGCGCTCACGAACGTTGAACAGCTGCTCAGTTGCTGCCATGGGCGGCTCCTTTCACGGGAAGGTTCCCGTCTTAAAAAAGCACGGCCCGCCCAAGTGGCGGCGCCGCGCTCTAACGTATTACGCTTGCATCTAGCCTACCCTGCACGACAAGCGCACAGGCGTGGCCGGAAAGCGGAACCACAGGTTGAACATTATTTGCTCAGCGGCACAGGAGCCCCTGTCCAAGATACGGCGTTGGCCCCTTGCACAAAAAACGACCGGAGCGCGGGGCGTCCGCGATCCGGTCGTGGCGTTTGGTCAACTAAACCTAGCAGGCGGCCATGATAGGGGCAGCGACCTGCTTCTTACGGGAGAGGACGCCCGGCATCCAGACGCCGTCGTGCTCGTCGGCAATGCCCAGGCCCTTCTGAGCAGCCTCGGTCTCGCCCTCGAGCAGGACCTGCGAGCCCTCCTCCATGATGTCAGTGATGCACAGGACAATGCCGTCAGCACCCTTCTCGGCGGCGTAGGCGCGCATGGCCTCGCGGATCTCGTCAATCATGCCAAGCGCACGGCTCTTGTCGACGGTTTCGTACTGGCCGATGAGCAGCTTCTTGCCAGCAGGCTCGAACATCTTGATGTCGTTGCCGACCATCTCGGCAGCGGTGAAGGAGCCGGACGGACGGGTAAGGAAGACTTCCATGCCAAACTTGACCGGATCGACGCCCACCTGCTCGCCGAGCTTGGCGGCGACAGCGCGGTCGACATCGGTGGTGGTGGGGCTCTTGAGCATGAGCGTGTCGGTCATCATGGCCGAGAGCAGCAGCTTGGCCTGGACGTCGGAAAGCTCAACGCCGAGCACGTCGGCGAGCTTGGTGACGATGGTGCAGCTGGAGCCCCAGGGCAGGCAGATGTAGTGCAGCGGGCCGGCAGTCTCGAAGTCGCCGATGCGGTGATGGTCGACGACGCCAAAGACCGTGGCGTCCTTAAGGCCGGCGACGGACTGGGCGGACTCGTTGTGGTCGGTGAGGACGACGAGCTGACCGTCCTCGACGGACTCGATCACGCGGGGCTCGGCAATGCCGGCGTCGGCGAGCAGCTTGGCGGACTCGGCCGGAAGCTGGCCCAGGGCACAGGCCTCGTAGGTGTTGCCGGCATACTCAACCTGGTTGAGCAGCTGGGACAGGACGACGGCGCTCATGATGGCGTCGTTATCGGGGTTCTGGTGACCAAAGACAAAAACGTTTGCCATGGATATCCTCCACTTGATATGTGTACTTGGACGTAGCTATGGTAGCACGCTGACGCCAAAGCCCTAGGGACAGAAGGGCCGCGGCACAAATTGGGGCAGGCGTTATGGCGAAGCCTGTCCCCTCTGCACCATGTTGGTGCAAACTAACCTGACCCCCTCTGCACCAGCTATTTGCCGGCGGCGCGCAGGGCTACGTAGGCGGCACCGATGATGCCGGCGTCGTTGCCGAGCGAGGCGACCTTAATGGGCGTCTCGCGCGAGGCAGAAAGCGCGTACTGCTTAAAGTGCTCGCGGACCTTGTCGAGGTAGACATCGGCCGAGGCGGAGGCGCCGCCGCCGATCAGGAACATCTCGGGGTCGACCACGTTGGCGATAAGCGCCAAAGCGCGACCGAGATAATCGGCCATGGTATCGGCCGCGGCCAGTGCGAGCTTGTCGCCCTCGCGGCAGGCCTGGAACACGTCCTTGGAATCGGAGGGGCCGGTGAGCTCGATGGGCTCGACGCCCGCCTTCTCGCACTCGGCAAGGTAGTTGCTCACCACGCCGGTGGCGCTGGAATACTGCTCCAAGTGGCCATGGCGCCGCAGCCGCAGGTGCGCTCCTCTTCGGGGTTCAGGCACATGTGGCCAATCTCGCCGCCGCGCCCACAACGCCCGACACCACGTCGCCGTTGACGATAACGCCGCCACCCACGCCGGTACCAATGGTGACCATCACCACGTTCTGTACGCCCTTGGCAGAGCCGAGCCAGGCCTCGCCCATGGCAGCGGCGTTGGCATCGTTCTCGTATTTAACAACCGCGTCGGGGCAGTGCTCCTGAATGGCGACTCTTAGCTCGGGCAGGTTAATGGCAATGTTGGCCTTGACCTTGGCATCGCCCGATGCCGGGATGGGGCACGGAACGGCCAGGCCAATACCCGCCACAAAGGCGCGCGGAATCTGGGCCTTGGCGACCACCTGGTCGATAGCCTCGGTCACCGCGGCAAAGCCCGCGGCGTCAACGATAGGCGGCGTGGGCACGCTGGCCTTGGCCAGCAGGTTACCATCCTCGTCGAACAGGCCCTCCTTAACCGAAGTGCCGCCGACGTCGATGCCGATGTAATACTGCTTAGGTTCCATGGGAGCCCGCCTTTCTCGTTTAAACATTGCCTGTATGGTACCGCTCCCAAGGCAAAAACCTGCCAAAAAGGGACAGGTTTGTTTTGGCAGGTTTTATCTGTGAAAACGCAGGGCATGGTATTTGGTTCGTTGGGCGGTAAAACGGCTCAACCCCATCCTCGAGTCGATCAATTTGCTCAATACCACATTATTCGAATGCATATTCATTTAGAGCGCTCTAGTTTTTAAAGAGAAGCGTTTTTTAATTAAACCTTTCTCGAACTTTTCAAAAACGCAATAGGGATGCTTAGGTGTTGACTATACTTTCTTCTGTACTCAATCAAGCCGGAAAGGAGGTTCCATGATTCCCAAATACGAGGCGATAGCTGCAGATATCCGTCGAAGCATCGAGGACGGCTCCCTTAAGCCGGGCGACAAGCTACCCACCGTCGTTGAGTTCTGCGAGCTCTATAGCGTTTCCAAAATCACCGTCAAACGAGCTATCGAGCAGATCACCGAGGAGGGCCTTGTCACCAGCCGGCGCGGGTCGGGCACCTACGTTAAGGACACGGCGGGTCTCCCCGACCAGGCATTTTTCCAGGGCAAAAATGACCGCGCCCAGGGTTTTTCGTATGAGCACCGCGGGGAGAAGGTGACCTCGGTGGTCTACGATTTCTCGATTGTCAATCCACCGGCGGACGTCGCTACTCAGCTGGGAATTGCCGAGGACGACTTTGCTATCACATCGTGCGCGTGCGCCAGGTCGACGAGAAGCCCATCGTTATCGAGTACACCTACATGCCCCTCGAGCTGATTCCGGGCCTTAAAAAGAAAGACCTGTATGGATCGGTCTACAGCTTCATCCGCAAGCAATGCGGGCTGAAGATTTCGAGCTTCCACCGCACCATTCGCGCCGTAGCGGCAACCGAGGAAGAGGCTGAGCGCCTGGACACCAAACCCGGCTCTCCCCTGCTCGAGCTCAACCAGATTGGCTTTTTGGATAGCGGCACCGCCTTTGAGCATTCGATCTCGCGCAACGTTGGTGACCGCTTTGAGCTGCACAACGTAACGTTGGCATAGGTTTTTGTAGTCATGCGGGCGCTCGTTACGGCTCGTTTAGAGTGGGCGGCCGCGCAACACCATGGGGGTATGAACATGTCCGATTTGATTAAACTGACGCCGATCTTCCACGAGAAGATCTGGGGCGGCCGCCAGCTCGAAACCGTATTTGGTTACGACATTCCCGAGGGTCCCATCGGTGAGTGCTGGGCCATCTCGGCCATCCCAACGGCGACTGCCAGATTGCAGAGGGCCCGTATGCCGGCCACACGCTCTCGTGGCTGTGGGCTGAGCACCGCGAGCTCTTTGGCAACTGCGAGGGCAAGGAGTTCCCGCTGCTCATTAAGATTCTGGACGCCAAGGACGACCTTTCGATCCAGATTCATCCCAACGACGAGTACGCTGCCGAGCACGAGAACGGCAGCCTGGGCAAGACCGAGTGCTGGTATGTGCTGGACTGCGAGCCCGGCGCCACGATTATCGTCGGGCAGCGCGCCAAGGACCGCACCGAGGCCGCACAGATGATCGAGGACGGCCGCTGGGACGACATGCTCAACGTGCTCCCAATCCACAAGGGCGACTTTTTCCAGATTGACTCGGGCACCGTGCACGCTATTAAAACCGGCACGCTCATTTTGGAGACGCAGCAATCGAGCGACGTGACGTATCGCCTGTACGACTACGACCGCCCCGGCACCGACGGCAAGCTGCGCCCGCTGCATATTGAGCAGAGCCTCGACTGCATCGACTTTGATGTTCAGGCACCGACCGACGGCACCGTGACCGCGCCCGAGGTCGACGGCGTGACCGAGCTCGAGTCTAACTCCTGCTACACCGTCGATCGCGTGCGCGTCAACGGCAGCAAGACCCTCGACCAGCACTGGCCCTTCATGTGTCTGTCGGTCATCGACGGCGAGGGCACCGTGTGCGGCGAGCCCGTTCACAAGGGCAGCCACCTGCTGGCCCCGAGCACCGTGAACCAGATCGAACTCGAAGGCAAGATGGAACTGATCATCAGCCACCTCTAGGTCGCAACAACAACCAAAACGAAACAAGGGGCTCCCTCGTTCATCAACGGAGGAGCCCCTACTCACATCTATTTTTCTATCAGCCCACCCGGCTCTCCAGACCAAAAAGCGAACGAGTAGAGCGACGTTCGCAAGCAACGTCACCTGAGGACCTGGGTGGCGTATAGGGCAACATCGGTCGCGAGTTCCGCACGAGCCGGAGAGCACTTAATGTGCTCTCCGTGCGAGCAGGACTGCCCGAGCAGGCGATGTTGCCCTATACGCCCACCCAGGTCCGCCGGGATTACGACAGCTTGACGATCGGTGCAAAACCTTTCATAAGCTTTTTGGTCTGGCCGGTCTTTTCGAATTGAACCTCGATCATGTCTCCGGCGACCGAGATCACGGTACCGGTGCCAAAGGTCTTGTGGCTCACGGTATCGCCCGCGGCAAAGTCCTGCGACGCGCTGGCGCAATCGACCTTGCGCTCCACCGTCGGCGACACCTTGGACGACGACTTTTTAGCTCGCGGCGCGCCCGAACCAAAGGTCGAGGCAACACGGCCGGCGTCGGGCGAAACCCCGCGATGGCGCTCGGTGCCATAGATGCTGCCACCAAAGAAATCGTCGAAGCTCGATCCGCCGCGCGAACCGGAACCGCCGGTCGAGCGCGTATGCGAACCGAACACCTTGCCGCCATACATATCCGAGCCCATGCCCGAGCCAAAGGTGCCGTGACGGTCGCCGCGCTTCTCCCAGCCCGTGCCCTCAAAACCAGCAGAACCGATACCGCTAAACTCGATATCCTCGAACGGAATCTCGTTGAGGAAGCGAGAGCGCGGGTTGGCAGAGGTCGAGCCGTAGGTGCGACGCGTGGCCGCATAGGTCAGGAACAGGCGCTTACGGGCACGCGTGATGGCAACGTAGGCCAGGCGACGCTCCTCCTCGAGCTTGCCCGGGTCATCGCTGCCGCCAAAGTCGTGCACGTGCGGGAAGATACCCTCCTCCATGCCGGCCACGAACACCGCCGGGAACTCCAGGCCCTTGGCGGAGTGGATGGTCATCATGGTAATGGCATGCGTCTCGCCGGCCAGGGAATCCAAGTCGGAGCGCAGGGCCAGCCACTCCATGAGTGCCGGCAGTGCCTTACAGGTGAGCGGACCGTAGGTGCGCTCGATCTCGTCGGCATGCACGGCGCCCGCCGGTAGCTCTGTTGGCACGGCATACGCGTTGCCCGCGATGGCGGCGGCCAGGGCATCCTGCGGCGAGAGCGCCGGGGCGGCTAGGCTATCGAGTGGATTGGAGCCCGCGGCGTCACGAGCGCGACAAGTGCCTCAAACGAGGATGCCGGAGCGGACGGCTCCGGCTCGGACGCGGGCGCACTCACCACGACGGACTCGGACTCGGCGACGGACGGCACGTCGGCAACACCGGCCGCGCGCAGCTCTTCTAGACTCTCGAGCGTACCCTCGATATCCTCGTGCGTCTCCTCAAATTCGGCGGCGACGCCCAGGAATTCCTGGATGTTCTCGGCGCGGCTCTCGGACTCCATGGTGCCCTCGGCGCGAAACGCCTGCAGCAGGCCCGTCTTATCGACAATCATCTCGACGACGTCCTTGAGCTCGCCGTCCATGCGGCGGCCCTCGCGCACCAGCGCCACAAAACTCGACAGGCCGTTGCGCACCTTGGCGCTAAACATGCCCGTCTCGGCTGTTGCGATCTCGCAGGCCTGGAAGAACGAGCAGCGGTTGTCGCGCGCCAGCTGCTCGATCTTTTGGATCGAGGTGGAGCCGATGCCGCGGCGCGGCGTGTTGATGACGCGCTTGACGCTCATCTCGTCGGCCGGGTTCACGATCATCTTGAGGTAGGCCATGACGTCGCGAATCTCGGCGCGGTCGAAGAATCGCGTGCCGCCGACGATCTTGTAGGGCACGCCCGCGCGCAGGAACATATCTTCGAGGATACGCGACTGGGCGTTGGTGCGGTAGAACACGGCGATATCGTCGTAGCTCGTACCCTTGGCATGCAGCTTTTCGATCTCGCCGGCAATCCAGCGACCTTCGTCGCGCTCGTCGCTTGCCTGGAAAGCCTGAATCTTCTCGCCATCGCCCTCTGCCGTAAACAGGCGCTTGTCCTTGCGCTGCGAGTTGTGACGCACCACGGCGTTGGCGGCGCTCAGGATATGACCCGTAGAGCGATAGTTCTGCTCCAGCTTGACGGTCTTGCAGTTTTTAAAGTCCTGCTCAAAGTCCAGGATGTTGGTGATGTCGGCGCCACGCCAGCTGTAAATGGACTGGTCATCGTCGCCCACGACCATAAGGTTTTGGTACTTGGCGGCCAGCAGGTTGGCGATCTCGTACTGGACGTGGTTGGTGTCCTGATACTCGTCGACGCTAATGTAGCGGAAGCGCTCCTGGTACTTGTCGAGCACCTCGGGGCGGGTGCGCAGCAACTCGAGCGCGCGCACGAGCAGGTCGTCGAAGTCCATCGCGTTGGCGGCGCGCAGGCGACGCTCCAGCTCCAGGTAGACCTGCGCGGCCTTTTTGTCGTTGGGGCTATCGGCACTCTTGAGCATGTCCTCGGGCCCAATCATGGCGTTTTTGGCCGAGCTGATCTTGCTGCGGATCATGTTGATGGGGAACTGCTTTTGCTCAATGCCGAGCGCCTGCATAATGTCACGCACCATGCGCTTTGAGTCATCGTCGTCATAGATGGTGAACTGACCGGTGTAGCCCAGCAGGTCGGCGTCCTCGCGCAGCATGCGCACGCACATGGCGTGGAAGGTGCACACCCACATGCCGCGGGTGCCACTGGGGATGAGTGCCGCCAGACGCTCGCGCATCTCGGCCGCGGCCTTGTTGGTAAACGTGATGGCCAGGACCTGCCAGGGCTTAACGCCCAAGTCGCCGAGCATATGTGCGATGCGGAAGGTCAAGACGCGAGTCTTGCCCGAGCCGCGATGCGGAAGGTCAAGACGCGAGTCTTGCCCGAGCCG
>JAQEDJ010000043.1 GCA_027669525.1 Coriobacteriaceae bacterium AM48-5
GGCGGCCACCTTGGCAGCCAGGGCCGCAGCGGCGTCACTCTCGACCTGCGCGACCTGCTCGGAGGCTGCCTGCTCGGCGGCAGCAACCTTGGCGTCCACCTTGGCAGCCAGGGCCGCAGCGGCGTCACTCTCGACCTGCGCGACCTGCTCGGAGGCTGCCTGCTCGGCGGCAGCAACCTTGGCGTCCGCGTCGGCACGAGCGGCCGCGACCTCGGCATCGGCCTCGGAACGCGTCTGCGCCAGCTGCGCCGCCGCAGTCTCACGCGCCTCGACAGCGTCGGCCTCGGCAGCTTTCTTGCCCGCCTCGACATCCTCCAGCGAGCCGCGCAGTTCCTCGGCATCCGCCTCGGCCATCTGAGCGCGCTGCGTCAACGCCAGCTCGCGCGTCTTGGCCTCGTCCAGTTCGTCGGCCAGGTCGTCGCGCTCGTCGGTCAACGCGTGCGCCTGCACCTTCCAGGATTTCACCTGGCCCTGCAGCTCCTCGATCTGCTCGCGCGCCTCGGCCAGCGCCTGCTCGGCATCGAGCTGGGCCTGCGTGACCTCCTCCACAAACACGCGACGGACCTCAACGTCGGGCAGGTCGGGGCTATCAACCTGCACCTCCTTAATCTCCTTAATAAACTTGGGCGCCACCGGTGCGTGTTGCACGTTCTCGAGCTCCTGCAGGTTGCGCTCATCGTCGGTCAGGCTCTTAAAGACGGCGTAGTTGTTAATGAGGTTGGTGTACATCTGCACCATGTACTCGTCATCGAACGCCAGCGCCTGCTGCTGCACATCGATGTTGTATCCCACCTTGTCATAGCGCTCCATAAACTGCCACAGCTGGTAGCACTTGCGGTAGTTGGGGTCTTTCATGATGAGGTTGGTACGCTGAATGGGGCTGCGGACCGCACTGCATCCGTTCATGATCTGGCAGAACGACGCGCCGCGCAGCGCCATGACCAGGCGGCGCACGCGGTCGATGCGCATAAAGACGTCCATGTTGTCGGCGTCGTTCTCAGCAAAGCTCTGACGGTTTTTGACCGTCATCTCCACGCTGTACTCGATCTGCTCGTACGCGTCATCGATGGTGCTGTGCATCTTAAAGCGGTTGCGGATCTCGTTGCCCGTAGACCAAAAGATCACGTCGGTGCGCTTGTCCACAAACGTCAGCAGGCGCTGAATCAGGTGGTAGATAAAGCGATTCTCGTACAGGTCGTAGGTCTCGACGGTATTGACGTTGAGGATGCGCGTGGGATGGACGCCGCCATCGTCGCTCGGCGCCAGGAACTGCGTGTTCTGGCTCAGGTGACGGACGCTGTCGGCGCTGATCTTTTTGGCGAGCGAGACCGGCACCACCTCTTCCTCGGTGGTGATAAAGCGGCGCGGCTTTTCGATAATGGTATTGATGGCGTCGAGCGAGTCCTCGATCATGCTGATCCATTCCTCGTCCACCACCTTGACGAGCTCCTCGCGCTGCTGCTCGATCGTGGTGCCCGAGGCCTGCGCCATCTCAAACAGATAGCGAAAGTAGCGGCTGTCCTCCTGGATGGGCTCCATCTGCTCGGAGAAGCTGGTATAGAGGTCCTGAATGGTCTCGGACATGGGTTACTCCATAGGTTGGATCGATCGGAAAGGGACGGGGCGACATCACGCCGCCCCGCACTTACGCCATTAGTAGAAGTTCTGGATCCGCTGCAGGTACATGACGGAATCGGGCAGGCCGCCCTCGCCAAAGGTCTTCTCGATGTACTCGATCAGGCCCTTCATCTCGTCGCGCACAAAGCTCACGTTCATGGACTCAAACTTCTTGAGCACCTTGCGGGCGATGATGTAGTCCATGCCGCCCAGCTCGGTGCCGCCGCAGGCCACGTACACGGGGATAAAGTCGTACATCTGCTTGATGATACGGTTACCAAAGGCCAGCTTAAAGCGGGTCTGCAGGTACTGATCCAGCTTGTGCATCTTCTGGAGCAGCTCGTCGTCGATCACGTACTCGACCTTGGCCTTTTGGAACAGATACTGCAGATGCTCGGCCGTCACGTGCACGCGCTCGTGCGGCTCGCACTCAAACGCGTCGGCGCGCTCGTTGAGCTCGATGGGGATCGCACGGTCGTACACCTTGTCCGTGATGGTAAAGGTGGAGTCGTCGTTGTTGGCCGTGCCGATAAACCACAAGCTGTCGGGGATGGTGAGCTTGCCGTCGTGCAGGCCCTTGGGGTCGGCGGCCCACTGGGTGGGGACCAGATCGAGCACCCACTCGTCGTGGCTGGGCATCTCGAGCACCGACAGGATCTCGGCAAAGTAGTACTCCACGCGGGCGAGGTTCATCTCGTCGAGCACGATCATGGACGGGTCCTGGCGAAGGCCTGCCTCGTACACGGCGCGCAGGAACTCGGTCTCGTTAAAGCGCTTGGAAAACTCGTTAAAGTAGCCCAGCACCTCGGTGCGATCACGGAAGCTCGGCTGCACCGACACGATGGTCGCGGGGTTGTCCAGGTAACGGCTAAAGCTGTAGGGCAGCGACGTCTTACCGGTACCCGAGATGCCCTCCAGGATCAGCAGCTTGGAGGCGGCCATGCCGGCCACAAAGCGGCGGATGATCTCGGGCGTGTAGTAGAGCTTCATCTGGCTGCACGCAAACGCGCGGAAGCTGTCGACAAAGTCCTCGAGCGAGATGGCATCGTCGTAGGCCGGCGACTCCCAGTCGCGGTACTTAAGGTCCACGAGGGACAGCTTGGGAAAGCGGTTGGCCTGGGCGATCTCTTTTTCCTCGGCGAGGGTCTTGGCCTCGACGGTGGCCTTGGCCATGGCGGCCGCGGCGTCCTTGACACCCGCGCCGTCGAGCGCGAGCGATGCGTTGCCCGACATGACGGCCGTCGCCGCTGCGCCCTCGCCCGTACCGGCACCCGTGGCGGTGCCTGCAGCGGCGCCCACCACGTTGCCCACCGTGGGCAGATGGTCGTCGGCCAGGGCCGAGGCGCCCACGTACGGAATCTGCTTGGTGCCGCCCATGGCATTGACCTTGAGCGCCAGCAACTTGTTCTTCTCGTCCATGAGGTCGAGCACCTGCTTGTTCAGGCGGCCGATCTCGCGATAGAGCGCCTTGTTGGACGTGTCGTCGCGATGCAGGCGACGGTTGATGCGGTAGTGGTGGATCAGAATGGCCACAATCAGCACGGGAACTGCGATGAGCATGGCAAACAGAATGACCGCGCCGATCTTGCCCACCAGGTCAAACGTGGTGAAGTAGGTCATAAAGATGTTGAAGTACTCAACCCAGCCAAACACCAGCAGGTTAAGGATGGAGCTCACAACGGCAACGACGTTGTAGACAACCTTTGCCAGCAGCTCCCAGGCAAATCCCAGAAACTCACTCACCGTCGGTACCCTCCTGCTTGGTCGCGTTCATCGCCGCCTCGGCCTCGGCCTTTAAACGACGGGCTTCCTCGAGCTTGGCCTCGGCCTGGCAAGCTGCTCGGCGGCGTTATCGGCCGTGACGGTAGTGTCACCCTTGCCCTCGGCGTCCACGATGGCAGCTGCGGCGGCCAGGCGGTCCTCCTCGGCCATAGCGCGCTTGAGGTTCATGCCCACCACGATGAGGTGATACACCTGGTAGATAAAGAACAACAGCATGGGCAGCACAATCACAATGAGGAAGCCCATGGAGCTGGACAGGAAGTCCATGACCTTGCCCATCTGCGGCAACGCAAACACGTACTTGCCCACGATGTCGCCGTCGCTGATGATGTGCGTATCGGCCACGTCGTTGTTATCTCCCTTGGTGGTAAAGCTGCGCATGCCGTTGACCTCGTCGATGGCGGCGATGCGGTGCGTGTTGAGCGCGTACTCGTTGTCGATGATGGTATGGAACGTCACGATGTCGCCCACCTCGAGCTTGGAGGTGTCGCACTTTTTGATGAAAATGAGGTCGCCCTTGTTAAACGTGGGCGCCATGGAGTCGGACTGCACGGCGAGCGGGGTGAAGCCGGCGATGTCAGAGACGCTGCCGTCCTCGCGCGTGGCGAGCGTGGTAAACGCATACAGGGCCGCCACCAGGATGATGATCCACATGACGACGCTCAGCGCGATGGATGCGACTTTTTTAACAGATTGCATGATGTCCCTTACTACCGTGTCTGTCTAGGTCGTGCGCGGCCCGGTGGCCGCCGTGCATATCTACTGTTCCTCGATGCCCTCGAAGCGCATCGAAACCGAATAGTTAGCTCCCTTTAGCATATTAGTGCAATTTGGGTCCGTTCCCTCGAGCCATATGCGAACGGTTACCGGCTTGTCCGTTTCTGTCATCAGGTCGAACATGTCGCTGGCCGCGGTCGCCTCGCCCGAGTCGAGCCCAAAGACGGTGGCCGAGCCAGATGAACCGCCGCCCCCGTTAGGGCTGTAGACCCACGTTCGACCATCGGCGGTAAAGCTCATACGCATGGCACTGGCCATGCCCTGTGTATCGGAGCTAAACCGCGTGCCGGACACGCCGCCGTCGCCATCCTGCCCGGTCAGGCGAACGCGTAGGTCCGTACTGCTCATAAAGTGCAGCGTAAACTCCAGATAGGCGCCGGTGGCGGGGTCGGCGGTAGAGCCGTCTTCGAAGGTGAAGGTCTGGTAGTCGCTCGTGGTGACGGGCTTGAGCCTGGATGCATCGATGTCCACGCCCTTTTCGCTGGCGATGCGCGCCGAGATCTGGTCAAAGCCCAGGCTGTGCACGTACTCTTCGAACGCGGCATGCTCGTCTAGGTCAAAGCGCAGCGAGCCGTCGGCGTTGGCGTCGATCATGAGCATGCGGGTCTTGGCGCTATCGGCGATGGAGAACCAGGCGAACGTTGCCATGGCTATCGCCACCAGCGCAAACAGCACCAGCACCACGGTGGTAGTGAGCTTGCGGCGCAGGTCGATATCGGTGGGCGCGGCGGCGTTGGGCTTGCCGGTGGCGGGCGTGCAGTTGGCGGCGGGTTGCTTACGCGTCATGGCTACTCACCGTCCAAGGTCGCAAAGAGGGCCAGGTGCAGGGTGCCCGGATCCTGATAGAGATAGTCGGCGCTATCGGGGTCGGTGCCCTCGATGTAGTAATAGATGTCGAGGCGATAGGTCTGACCCAGCGCCAGCGTGGCAAGCGTGTTTTGCGGGCGCGTGGCCGTCTCACTCGTGTCCAACGTAAAGGCGGCCGGGTCCTGCGTCACGTTGGCACCGCAAGCGAGCTGGCCGTTTTGCCAGCCCAGCAGCATGCCATCGGCGTAGCCCGCCAGGCCCGCAGGCGCGGTCGTGGGATGCTCGCCGCGATGGCCGCTGTCGGAACTGTCGAGCTCAAAGATGTTGGTGGCGAGCACCTGGTTGCCGCTGGAGATCTTAATGCCCACGCGGGCCGCGCGCAGCAGCTCGGCGTTGGCGCCCTGCGGGACCAGCGATTCGGCCAGATACAAGCTGACCTTGCCCTTTACTTTGCCGGCGCCCGTTCCGGTGATGGTGGGGCGCAGGTCGATCCAACCGTGGTAGAACGCGGAGCCGTTGTCTTTTGCCTGCTCAAACACCGCGGCATCGCCGGCCGAGTTGTTTTGCGCACAGGCGGCAAAGCCGTTGAGATCGAAGGTCGAGACCGGATAGAGCGTCACGGCGCCAGTCGCATTGGAAGTCAGGGAAACATCGCCCTGCTGCGACCAGCGCCGCGATCGGCGTCGCCCAGCTCCAGCACCAGCTTGGACGTGTCGCTGTGCACGCTCACCGAGTTGGTGTTGACCTTCATGTTGCTGGTAAACCAGGCATACGTCGCGGCGCCCAAGGTGGCGGCGAGCGCTACCATCACGAGCACGATGTAGGCACGCGCGCGGCGGGCGTGGCGGCGGGCGGAGGCACCTTCGGGCTGCGAGCGCTCGGCGGTCGCGCCGGAGGGGACCACGGGGCTCGTGACCTCGGTTTTGGTCTTGCGGCTATCTGCTGGCATGTGCTGCTTATCTTCCATGACGATTCGCCCCCTTATGCCTTGGCCGCGGCAAAGGCAAGCTGCAGCACCACATCGCGGGCCTGGGCCTCGTCGATGCAATTGGCGTCGCAGCCTTCCATGTACACAACGTAGCGAACGCTTGCCACCTCGTTGGCGGCCAGCGTGCAGATAGGTGTGGCACCTGCGCGCGCCGCGGGCGTGTCGCCGGTGCCGTCCATGCTGTAGGCGCTTATGGCGCGTGCGGGGTCGGCGATGTAGGTCCAGCCCGAGGCACCGGGCGCCACGACCACGCCGTCTTGCGCGGTGGTACGCCTACTGGTGGCGCCCGAGGTGTCGCCCAGATCGTCGCAGGTAAAGATATGCGTTTGCGTGCCCGACTGAGTTGTAATGACCAGGCCCAGACGCAGCGCGGCCAGCAGCTGGGGTCGTTCGTCACGCTCATCTGGCCCTGATACAGGTACACGTTGAGAGCACTATCGCTGCCCTTAAGGTACAGCGTGCCCGAAAGGCGTAGTCGTCCAGCCGCGCGGTGCAGTCGGCGTAGTCGGTCGTGATGCCGGAGGCGTTTTGGAACGTGCCGCGCCAAAAGCGGGAAAGGTCTGCCGTCGAGATGGGATAGAGCGTCTTGTCGGCGGCGGCAAGCGTTGCCGTTGTGTCCCAGGGCCCGTTGGCCGAAAGGCCAATCTGCAGGTCGGAGCCCTCGTCGCTTACCGTGTGCGCCACGGGCGTCACGTTGGTGTAGCGCGAATTGCTAAACCACGCGTAGGTGGCAGCGCTCAGGGCGACTACCAACACCAACATCCATGCAGCCGCGGCAACCATGCGACGACGCGAGTTTAGGATGTCTTTGATGTTCGAAGCACTCATGTCCAGCCCCCTTACGAACGCTTGCCGGCAAAGCGCAGCGCCAGCGATTGCAGGCTGGTGGCGGCCAGATTGTTGGTACAGTCGGGGTCGCAGCCTTCCAGCCACACGTACACGTCCACGCGCACGGGCGTGCTTCGGTCGGCGCCCTTGGCAGCGGCGGGCAGGCTGCAGATCTTGGTCGTGGCCTCCTTGAGGCCCACAATGCCGGTGTCTTCATTGTAGTCGCAGAAGTTTGCGCTGGTCAGCTGGTCAAAATGAACCGTTGTTCCATCGGAGCGGGTGCTGTCGAGCACCAGGTGGTTCTGCTCGCTCTCGCCGGCATCCTTGCCGTCGAGTGTGTTGTAGCGCGCCTGGGGATTGTGCTCGCCCGAGACCTCAAAGATATACTGACCCGTAACGGTGTCGCCCTGTCCCGGAGCATAGGTAACCAGCCCCACGCGCAGAGCGGTGGAGATGGGGCTTGCCGGGTCCTGCTCGGTAAAATCGATGCCCGACAGGTACACGTCGGTCGCGGCCGAATTGGTAGCCAGGTACAGGGAGGTCTTGTAGTAGTCGGAGTGTTCGGCGGCGCCAAACATGCTGGCAAAGAGCGAGTCCTGGGTGGTTCCGCCGGTAAAGCCCGTTACCTTTTGGAAGCCGTTGAGCACGTTGTCGGTCGAGACGGGATCGAGCAGGCCCGAAAAGCTCAGGCCGGCGTTGGTCTTGTATTCGCCGTCGTACTCGTTGGAGATAAGGAAGGTAACGCCCGTGCCCGCGGCCATCTTGACGTCGGTGATATGACGGTTGGCGTTGTAGATGTACCAGGCATACGTTACGGCTCCGGCAGCGGCAAGGGCCACCAGCAGCGTGGCGAGCATGCGATTGAACTGTTTTCGCAGCGAGCGCGCGTCCGACATGTCCCTCCCCCAGATGCCGCATCGTAAACTACCTGGACACCATTTGCCCATAATGGGAACATTTTACGCGAACGTGCAGTTCATCGGGGGTACAAACGCGACTTTTCACGTGCTGCTCGTGCCGGATCGGGGGCCGATAGGGTCGCAAGTTGCCACTTTTTAAAAAATAGTTCTTGCCACCGGGTGGGAGCTCCGTTATATTATTCCCTGCGCACTCGCGCACCCTTGATCGGGCGTTTAGCTCAGGGGGAGAGCGCTTCCCTGACACGGAAGAGGTCAGAAGTTCAAATCTTCTAACGCCCACCAAATGTTCGCAGCTCAGAGGCTTCGCCTCTGAGCTGTTTTGTTTTACGGCGACCGAGCCCAAAGCGCCCAAACAGCCCCAGCAATCGCCACGATCAAACCCGAATGGGTCTCGCAGTCACATATAAGTAACCCTCTTTAAATTGAGGTCTAATACTTTTCCCGAGAAGTGAACGAGCTTATTTGGACCCCTGGAGCATCCACACTTTTTGACGTCAAAACCGCAGGATTCCAGCAGCAAAACCGCAGGAAACGGGCCCCTAAAAGTGTCGATATTTCGGGGGTCCATTCTGGCTCGTTCACTTCTCGGGAAAAGTATTAGATCTGGATATATGGCCGCTAATTCTAACCCCCTGTTACCGCCCCTACCAACACTGATGCGCATCGATAACGGCTTGCCAGAGCCAAAATCGCTTCGTTTCGGCACGCGCATGGGCAAAATATCGCTGCTCTGCACTCATCGCCTTGTTAAAGATGGGGCGCTTATTCCGATGCAGCTTGCGTCGGATGCGCTCGCACAGCCGAACGAGCTTTTCGTAGTCATTTGCTTGGTCGGTTGTCACGGTAAAATACGCTACCCCCTCAAGCAGTTCCAACTCGTTGCGGCGCTCGGCATCCTTGTGGATCTTCTCGCGGCCGTCATGAATGGCATCGCTGTCGTAGTCGACCATCGCGGTCAGCACCTCTGGCAGCAGCCCGGCCCTTACTTTATCCCTGCCCACCTCGACTTTAGCTGTAAGCGTAATGTCGGGCGTGCGCTCCAGCACGCGCAGCTTGCGCTCGCGCCCATCGTTGAGTCCATCGCGAATAAAGACCTTCTTGTTGAGCTCGGCCTTGCCCAATGCATACCCGCCGTAGCGCGTAGGCAGCGACATAAACATGCACAGCCCCGACTCCCTCGGAGAGCGCGACCCCTCGATCACATACGCAAGCAGCGCCTTTGCTTTCGCGAGACCCCTTACCTTTGGGGACGCCTCGATATACGCCGCAATGAGCTCCTTGGTCGTGAGCTTGCTATCGCGCATGCCCGCATCCCTACTGGTCACCCCGCCGGGGGCAAGGTTATCCAACCGGTAGTTCGATGTCATGGCATAGCCGGCATAGATGGCCTCGGCCGCAGAGCTGTCGTGTGCAGCCTGCACAAACGCCAGCTCGGGAGCGCACACGTACGCATCCAGGCCGCCCATCCAGTGGCCCAGCGAGATAAACGAACCCGCCGGGAGTTCGTTGGTGCAGAGATGCGTCTTAACATGTTTGCTCCGCCGACGGTCGGCGCGCGACGGTACCAGCAAATCCAGCGTTTGGATCCCCAGATCATAGCGATCGATAAACTCCTGTGCCTCCTGGTCACAGAGCGCACAGGTGCCCGCGATCGACACGACATCTGGTTCCGAGTCCCCAAAGCGCGGGTTCGGGATGTGCGCCAAAAGCGCCAACGCAGCGTTATGTGAAACGATAAAGTACCCCATGGCGCGAAGATAGCACGCGCGTCGGCGGCGACTCGCGACCCTGGCGAGTTTTCGGCAAACGACCAGCAGTTTTTTGCTGTGGCGCAACCAAAGTGTTCATTCGTCGACGTCTAAATGCAAATCCGTCAAGCTTTTGGCAAGGTTGCCGCTCAACTGACCAAAAGCTGACCATTTGCTTGACGGTGCGCCCTCGCCAAAATGCTCCGCGACTTCTCGGACGGTCGAAATGCTCGTTTAGCGACCACGCACCCGCCGCTGGGGTATCCTTGGAACACATGCACCACAAGCCGCACAAAGGAGCCGCCATGCGCACCGAGCTCGATGTTCCCTTTTTGCACAAAGACGAGGCCAAAGCCCTGGGCGCCAAGTGGGACCGGGTCAAGAAGATCTGGTACGTGCCCGATGGCGTCAACCCCGAGCCCTTTGCCGCGTGGCTGCCCGGCGTGGATCGCTCCGACCCCAGCGCGCCCTACATCTACCTGGTGCTGGGCAAGCGCGAGTGTTGGAAGTGCCACGAGCAGACGACAGTCGCGGCCTTTGGCATTCCGTATCGGGTAGCCGAGGACTCGGGCAGCAAGGCTGCGCCCAGTGCCGCGCCCTCCATGGACGACACGGGCCACATCGCAATCGACACCGCCCGCGCCAACGCCATAGCCATCGTCCCCGCGCTGGGCTGCGTGCCGGCCGAGATCCGCGACTACCTGCGCGAGCGCTGCGGCTACAAGCCCGTAACGTCGCGCACCACCAAGACCGTATCGCTCGCTAGCACGTGCACCGGCTGCGGCGCGCTGCAAGGCAGCCATTACCTGTTCGAGGAACCCACGTCGCCGTTTGCACTCACGGCCATCAACAAGCTGCCCGCGCTGGAGCTCGTGCGCGTGGAAGTCGCCGGCGTCTACGGCATCCCCGACAGTCAGGACAACTTTGACCAGGCGCTCTTCACCTGGGCACGTGACCACCACACCCAGTTCCACAAAACCCTGTGCGAGGGGATTTACCTGTGGGGCATCTTATAAGGCAGAAACGCCCGAGCGTGGAAAATCTCCCGTTTTTGACAGCTTTTCAGCCCAAAATCGTCCGATAATCCACGCTCAATTTTCAATCGTCCAACAATCCTCGCTCATCAGCAGGCAACTAGACATCCGCCTCGTCATAGGTAATGGTGCATCCGCAGGTTGGGCATTGCTGAGGATAGACCGGAAGACGTAGGCCCGTCCGAGCCCGCGGGTCGGCAGCGT
Source organism: Coriobacteriaceae bacterium AM48-5 (assembly GCA_027669525.1). Taxonomy (GTDB): domain Bacteria; phylum Actinomycetota; class Coriobacteriia; order Coriobacteriales; family Coriobacteriaceae; genus Collinsella. The sequence continues at coordinate 10,706 of JAQEDJ010000043.1, forward strand.
GCTTGTCGCGGGTGTCGATGAAGCTGATGTCTAGGCATGGGAGGTCTGCACCGCAGCGGGAACAGGGCAAACAGATTTGGCTGCAACTAGCCTCGACGAGCGGAAACAAGCTCCGGTCCATTAACGCTCGCGGTAGGTTTCCGTACACGCCTCGCGCGATATCGCTTCGCCATCCCATGGTCTCCCCTTTCCCGTTTTACCGTTGAGGAGAGGATGGCAGGATCGTGCAGCTCTCGATGCGGCGCAGCGCGATCCGATCAATCGACATGATTGGGTTGCGACGGGCCGCACCTAACTAATACGGAGCAACGGCTTCCGCCCGACGTCGCGATTCCGAGAAATCGAACTCGGCTCGATGCGCCTCGAGGAATCGAGCGTTGGGTCGCAAGCGATGCTCGTCCGGCTCGCGCAGCACCGAGCCTGCAAACGTCGCATATTCCGTATGTCGCAGAAGGTACGACCCGCAAAGTTGATAGTCGCCGCGTACCAGCTCAAACGAAATCAGATGAGCGTCGAACAGCGAGTGCAGGTCGCGGCGCAGCAGGATACCGTTGCTGACAACCTGCGACTTGGGACCCGAGTAGTTCTCGATATGCGCAGCTCGAGCGCTTCGTCGACATTGCAACCCGAGACGGCGCATCGACCGGTATAGGCCTCAAAGAGCTGCGTGCGGAAACGCTGCTGGCCGATTCGCTCGCGACGCAGCGCATAGCGAACCTTTTCATCGTCGCTCGCCGGAGCGCCGGAAAACTCCGCCGCAATCGGAGCGTCCTTCATGTAGCTCATATCGGGGAAGAAACGCGCGTCGGGTCCACCCTTGTGAACGGGGCCATGCAGCACAAACCAGCTGTTCTCCGGCTCGTAACGCTCAACGAACGCTAGGCCCAGCACCTTGTAGCCAGCGCTCGTTGCAAAGAACACGCCAACGGGAACGCCGCACTCCATGCAGTTGATCATCTTTTGGTTGTAGTCCTGGTCGCGCCAGTTTTCGACCGAAGCACTTTGCGACGAGTACTTGAGCACCCAGTGCCATCCTCAAGATAGAGCGGCGGAACATCGGGGTAGGCGCCGCGCTTTGAGTTGTGCACCGAAAGGGCGAAGGTCTTCTCACGCGGATGCTTAACGCGCCGGCGACCAGGCCAAAAGATGCCCGAGTCGCGCGACACCGGAAAGAGTTCGGAATCAATCGTCAGACGAAAGGGATATTGAGGGCTATCGGCATTGGTGCGATGCGGAAGCTTGTCCCACAAGCCGCCACGCTGCTCCTCGCGCAAGAACCACTCCCAAGCCTGGACATATTCGGACGGCACAAAGCTGCAAGCGCGGTCGAAACTCGGCCGAGCAATCAGCGGAACACTAGAAGCGATGCCGTCCATAAGGAACCTCCAGGAAGAACAGTTCCTCACATTATCGCCGACCCCGAGCGATATGCGACAAAGTGCTTCCAGCGGACAGCCACAAAAAAGGGCCGCTTCAATCGAAGCGGCCCCTTTAGGCAGTTTAATTGTTGTCTTGCCTCTACTTAGAGTCAGGCACGATGCGACCAGGCTAACCGTTACATCGAAGGTCGGACTTCCTTCACCAACATCGAGGCCGGACATGTTCTGACAATCGCTGTCAGTGCCTTCCATCCAAATGACAACCTTGAAGTTTGTCCCGCTGTAACCAACATGAGCGAGCATCTGAGCGTCGCCCGTCGGCTTTACGTAGGAGTCACCGCTTCCAGTTGCTCCCCAGTTTTTACTGTTCTGGTCAATCATATTGCCACCGCACACATGGGCATAGGACGGCGCCATGGTCACCGAGAGGCTGTCGGGATTCACGCAACTCCAGCCTTCGGTAGCAGAAACATCGTTTCCCTTGCCTGTCGGAAGGACCGGAGCATAAACAACCTTGAGCTCGTCATTAATCAGCAGACCAACACGAAGGCTGCCTTTGATTTTGTCAAACCAATCTTTCGAAGCGCCTTCCGACGCAGTCACAACAACGGGACCGTTCGAGCTGCTGTTGTCGAGATAGACGTCAGCCTCGCCAGTCTGGTTAATCGTGTAGAGCGTATATTCCGCCATCGTATAGGCGTAATAAGTCTCGGTATCTCCCTTGAGCGTATAGGAACCCTCAAGCTGCTTAGAAATCGTTGCCTTCTGGTAACCACTCACATCTGTACCATTCCATGATTTTGGTACAAACCAGCTATGGGCATCGTCCGTGGAAGACGGACTGATCTCATGGCCAGTGCTTGCGGCGGTCGTCTGATGATCGCTACCGTCATGAATGGCATTTGGGCCGGACGCAATTTGGAGGACCATGCCGTTTGCCTGGGCGCTAACGGTACTGGTGGTGCCGTCAACCTTTGTGTTTGAAACGAACCAGGCATACGTTGCAGAGCCAAGCGCAACCGCTGCCATAACGACTGACAAGGCTGCGATCGCAAGCTGCTTTTTCATCTGCTTAACGCTCAACGGAAATCCTCCTCTCTAAAGAAAAAGGCGGGGGACACCTCTCCCCCGCCTTGTTTAGCTGCTTATCCCGCTAGTTCTTATCGGTCTGAGTAGAGGTAGCAGTGAAGACAACGTTAATGCGCTTGGAAGCCGTCTTCAGATTCTCAAGATTGTTCGTAAAGACCTGAGCATCGTCACCATCGTAGAAGACATACATTTCAACGGTTGTCTCATCCTCGCCAATCTTATCGGCAAGCTTATGCGTGGTGTCAGAAGAGGAGACAATGCCGTCCTTATTGCAAAGCACCCAGTTCGTCCCGCTCATGACCAGCACGCGAAGCGCAGAATCAAATTTATCATTATCGCCTGTGGCACCCGTAATTTTGGCCGAATCAACTACAAGATTGGTGAGCTCAGCGCCCTTTGAGCCAACATAAAAGGTGTTCTTTACGGCATACTTTCCAGTAACCGCGGCGGCAGGCGTGCCGGCAGCGTCGGCGCCCTGAGCAGGAACAAGCTTGACGGTATTGTCGACCTTCAAGCCATCAGTCGCACTGGTACCGAATGCCGTATAGAAGTTAGCCAGCGTATCGTACGGAGTCGTGTCGGCGCCATTTGCCCAATGAGCCGGATAAAGCGGCGTGTTCGCAACAGAAGAATCATCCGTGCGAAGATCCTTAGACGTTTCATTCTCATCACGAATATACATGAACGCAGAGTTCGACTGAGCAGAAATCTTACTGGTCGTTGCGTCGACCTTGTTGTTGCTCACAAACCATGCGAACGTGGCAGAGCCCAGTGCTACGGCTGCTACCAGCACCATGGCGATGGCGGCGCCCATCTGCTTCTTTAATGCCTTGGTATCCATACGGACCCCTTTCTTTCCCCATTCATCCCAGATGACCCTCGAGAAGCCCGGAAGGGGAGCCCGCGCTTTCGTGTTGGATGTTGCTTGCCCATCCTTTAGACATGGAATTGAGAATACCATAATTCTTACGATTTCCTTATGAGTTTTCGGCAGCCTACATTCCGGCAGATTCATAGGTCTACCTCTGGTTATATGCGGTGCTACATGAACATCGTTTACCTTATTTGATCTCTCTCCCGCGCAGTCATAAGCCCCTCTTAAGCCTTGCGACCGCAGCGCCATGCCAACGCACACATTCGCCCTCCGCCGAGCTTCGCCCTAGCCCTTCCCCACCCGCTATACTGATGTAGCACGTGTAATTTCTGCCTGCTTATGCGGGCTATTTGCCGGGAGGACTCTATGGCTGCCGCCAATCAACCCAAGGGAAGCGTTTCTACCGGATCGATCAAGCCGGTGACGCGCAAAGCCGTTCGTTGTCAGCGCGAAGTTGCCTGGCTGGTCACGCAAGCGGCCGGTAAGCTCGTCGCCACCACCGACGACGTCAACGCGCCCACACCCAGCTTTGTGCTGGCGGCGGCGTTGTCATATGCCCGCGAGCAGGAGCAGACCGCCCGGGACCGTGGCGCCGCGATCGACTACAAGGCCGTCATGGGCTCCGACCTCGCGAGCTTTTGTGCGGCCGCGGGGCTGCCCGCAGCGCCCAACGCGCTTTCGGACGCGGGCTACATGTTCACGCTCTCGGGCGCGGATCTGATCCGCGACATCTATGCCTACTGCGGCGACCTGGGCGAGCGCATGAGAGATCCGGTGCAGGTCAAACCGGGCTACGCGATCAAGCTCGCGTTGCGGTTGTTCTTGCTGGACGACGCCGCTGGCAACGGCGCTACCTCCGCCGACAACGCCTCCGCATAACAAAAGCGCCGGGTCGGGAAATCACTCCCGGCCCGGCGCTTCTTCGTTCTACTTGTCCCCGTCCCCCGCGGGCGAGTTCTTTTGGTTGCGACGGTTACTCCAGGTCACGTTGTGTTCCTTGTAGTAATCGGGCGCCTCGTTGCCGCTCGCGCTAATGGGGTCGTTGCCGGTCAGGGTGTCGGCAATATCCTGCACGAATTTAATGAACAGGCTCGAGTCGTCGGTCTCGGACGAATCAAAGTCAAAGCCAAACTCCACCGCACCGCCGATGATCTTGTCCACGCACTCCGGGTCGTCGCCGTCCAGCCAAATGACCACGGTGTACTTGTCCACATCGCCCACGCGAAAGTTCTTGTGGCTAATGGTCGTCACCACGTCCTTGGACGCAAACGGCTCGGTGTTGGGCTCGGGGCTGCCGTCGGCCGTTGCCGCCGCATAGGTGGTGGGCTCGCCGTTGCGGTACACCCGCACGCGCGCCGCCTTCTCCACGCCCTTGCTGGCGCTGACCACCTTGAGCTTGGCGCTGTAGCCCAGATCGGTCTTGCCGGCGTTGCGGATATAGAAGGTGTACGCCACATAGTTCTTGCCGTTGTGGCTGCCGTCGATGTTATCCAGGTTGTCGGGCAGGTCGTCGGCAGCGATATTGGTGCCGTTGTCCACGGCGTCGGCCGCCAGGCGCGCGGTGGCGTTGTTAAAGTCGCCATTGTCGGCAATGGCCACGCCGCGGCGGAACAGCTCCAGGCGGTTGAGGTTGATGGTGAAGTTACCCATGTTTTCCTGCATAAACGACAGGGCAAACAGCACGCCAAAGGCAAGCGCCAGCACCACGAGGGCTTTTTGTAGCTTGTCCATGCGCAGCAGCGCCGTGCCGATGCGCTCCATGCGGCGCTTGGGCATGTACATGGACACGACCGCGTCGGGGTCGATGTCGTCGAGGTCCTGGTCGGCCAGCGCCTGCTCCAGCTCCTCGATGCGCACCACGCCGCGCAAGTCGCGCTTGGGCTTGCGCTTGGGTTTGGGTTTGGGCTTGGACTTGGGCTTGCGAAGCGCTTGCGGGAGGCGGGGGGCTGGTCGGGCGCGGAGTCCTCGCCGGGCGCGTCCTCGGCGTTAGCGCCGGGAGCGTCCTGTAGCGCGTCTCGGCTTGGTCCTCGGTCAAACCCTCGGCCAAATCCTCGGCAGCTTGATCTTTGTTGTCGTTACGCTTGAACAGAGCCATGGCGATCAGATCTTATATTTCGTGCGAATGTAGCCGACGTATTCTTTGACGAGCTCGCGCTCCATGTCGTCGGCGTAGCGGAACTGCAGGCCGCAGACGTTGCGGTACAGGCTGCCCTTGGGCGCGCGGCGCACCCAGCACACGATGCCCAGCTGCTCGGGCAGCTCGTGGCGCTCGCCCTGCAGGCGGATCGTGGGCATTTGCACGGCCAGGGCCTCGCCCACGTCGGGATAATCGTTGAGGTAGACGGCCAGGCCGCCGGCCGAGACGTCGATGGTCATGGCGTCCTCGGGCTCGGAGGCGGCCGCGTTGTCGCGCTGGTAGGTAAGGCGCATGGCGACCTTAAAACGCTCGTCGCGGCGCTTGACAAAGGTGCGCTGCTCGGCGACTTTGCGCATTTTCCAGTAGGTGCGGATGCCTTTTTTCTCGACTGCCTCGGGATAGCCGGCGAGCACGAACGTCTCCTCGCCCACTTTGTATTGCAGCAGCAGCTTTTGGTTTTCGTCCATGATGAGCGGCTTGCCGGCGAGCATGGGCGCGCTCATAAGGAAGTACGCGTCGTCCAGGTTCTCTTTGTACGTGGCGAGCATGTTGAAGTCGGTTTTTTGGCCCATGGGCACGTCGAATGCCACCTGAAGCTTGGTCCCCGGCGTTATCTGTTGCTCTGCCATGTTGTCTCCCCCAGTCGCGGGCGCCGATATCATCGTCGTGCGCGATGCACATTGGGCTATTGTACCTGCTTTGCCGCAGGTTTCGATGTGCAGCGCGTGAAATGGCGGGATGCAGGGCGCGGGTGAACGCGCAGCTGCTCCGCGCGCGGCATTAATCTGACAGCGATGCATGCCCCCGACAGTCCGTCTGTCTATCTCTCAGCCATCTCTCATTTATCTCTCAGCTTAGAGATGAGTGAGAGATGAGAGACAAAAATGCCGTTATCGGTTCAAGCAAATCACGTTCGCGCAGGTAAACTCATGTATACGGGAACTTTGACTCGATCCCTAGCCACCTTGCAGCATTGTTATCTCTCATATTTATCTCTCGTCTTTCAGCTATCTCTCGTGTTAGTGACGAATGAGAGATGAGAGATGCGTGAGTGATGGACGAGTGTGATTTTTTGGACGGTCGGAAAATCCCTCAAATCAGAACCACCCTTAAAAAGGGTGGTTTGCTCTTAGGGTATAACCCACGGGCCCCGGGCTCGCGTCTAAAGGCGCGGGCCCGGACTTCGTCCAGGCCTAGTGCATC
>JAQEDJ010000044.1 GCA_027669525.1 Coriobacteriaceae bacterium AM48-5
CCAGTTTGCCGCAGCCCAGGCTGCCGAGGAGGCTGCCCGCGCCGAGGCCGAGGCCAAGAAGAAGGCCGAGCAGGAGCGCTTGCTCGCGAGAAGGAGGAGGCTGCCCGCGAGGCCCAGCGCCGCGCCGTTCCCGCTTCCGACTCCGGTTCGCGCTTCCGTTCGCTGCTCGACCAGATCGCCGCACAGGAGACCGTGCTCAAGGAGAAGAAGGACGCCGAGGACAAGGCCAAAGCCGAGCGCGCCGCCGAGCGCGGTAACCGTCGTGGCGGCAACAACGACCGCCGCGGTGGCCGTCGTAACGATCGCAACGCCTCCGACAACAACTCCGAGCGCAACGCCTCCGAGAGCCGTCCGCACAGTCATCGCACCAACGCCAGCAACAACGTCGCTGCCGGCATGGACTTCCCCAACCCCGACAAGCAGGGCAAGGGCAAGAAGCGCAAGGGCGGTCACAACAACGAAGAGGACCACTATAGCCGTATGGCTCGCGAGGCCGAGGAGTACAGCCGCGAGAAGGTACTCGAGGAGGCTCGTGCTGCCGTCGAGGAGGCCTCTCGCGAGTCCACCGGTCGCCGCAAGAAGCGCAAGGAGAAGCGCGAGCGCGAAGCTGCCAAGGCTCAGGAGGAGCGCAAGATAGAGGAGGCGCTGGCCCAGGGCGTGAACCCCGAGGAGCTCGATGCCATCAAGGTCTCCCAGGGCGTTACCGTCCAGGAGCTTGCCGAGGCGCTCGACGTTCCGGCCAACGACATCATCAAGCGCCTGTTCCTGCTTGGTACGCCGCTCACCATGACGCAGTCCATGTCCGACGACCTCGTCGAGCTCGTTGCCGACGACCTGGGTCGTCAGATCAAGATCATCACCCCCGAGGAGGAGAACACCTTCTCGTTCTACGACGATCCCGCCGACCTTAAGCCGCGCGCACCGGTCGTCACCGTCATGGGCCACGTCGACCACGGTAAGACGTCGCTGCTCGACGCCATCCGTCACACCGGCGTCGCTGCCGGCGAGGCGGGCGGCATTACCCAGGCCATCGGCGCTTCGCAGGTCATGATCAACGACCGCAAGATCACCTTCATCGATACCCCTGGCCACGCCACCTTTACGGCCATGCGTGCCCGTGGTGCCAAGGTGACCGACATCGTCATTCTGATCGTGGCCGCCGACGACGGCGTCATGCCCCAGACGGTCGAGTCGATCAACCACGCCAAGGCCGCCGGCGTACCCATCGTCGTCGCCGTCAACAAGATCGATAAGCCGGGCGCCAACCCCGACCGCGTGCGCCAGGAGCTCACCGAGTACGGCGTCATCCCCGAGGAGTGGGGCGGACAGAACATGTTCGTCAACATCTCGGCCAAGCAGAAGATCGGTATCGACGACCTTCTGGAGACCGTGCTGCTTCAGGCCGACGTGCTCGAGCTCAAGGCCAACCCGGACACCTTTGCCTCCGGCAACGTCCTCGAGGCCAAGCTCGACAAGGGCCGCGGCTCGGTCGCTACCGTGCTCGTGACCCGCGGTACCTTGCACGTGGGCGATACGCTGGTCGCCGGCCTTACCTACGGCCGTGTTCGTGCTATGCTCGACCCCAAGGGTCGCGCCGTCACCGAGGCCGGTCCCTCCGACGCCGTCGAGATTTTGGGACTGCAGTCCGTGCCCAACGCCGGTGACGAGTTCCGCGTGTTCGAGGACGAGCGCGAGGCTCGCGCCCTTGCCGACGAGCGTTCGCTCAAGGCCCGTATCGAGGAGCAGAGCCGCGTCAAGCACGTCACGCTCGAGAACCTCTTCGAGACCATTGCAGACGCCGAGGTCAAGGAGCTCAACCTGATCATCAAGCCGACGTCCAGGGTTCCATCGAGGCCCTTCAGGACTCCCTCGACAAGATGGACCAGTCCGAAGTGCGCATCAACACGATCCACTCCGCCGTTGGCGCCATCAACGAGACCGACGTCGTTCTGGCCGACGCCTCCAACGCCATCATCATCGGCTTTGGCGTCCGTCCCGACGGCAAGGCCCGCTCCGCCGCCGAGCGCGAGGGCGTCGAGATCCGTTGCTACGACGTCATCTACAAGTGCCTCGAGGACCTCGACGCAGCCCGTATCGGCATGCTCAAGCCCACCGAGGTCGAGGTTTCCACGGGTACCGCGACCGTTCTGGACACCTTCAAGGTGCCCAAGGTCGGTATCGCCGCCGGTGTCCGCGTCGAAGAGGGCGAGATCGCCGCGACCGATTCCGTACGCCTGGTGCGCGACGGCATCGTGGTCTTCAACGGTAAAATCGCCTCGATGCGCCACTACAAGGATGAGGCCAAGAGCCTCAAGAGCGGCTCCGAGGGCGGTATTGGCCTGGAGAACTTCCAGGACATCAAGCCTGGCGACACCATTGAGGGCTACCGCATCGACCAGGTTGCCCGTACCGAGTAGGGGGTAGCGCTATGAAGCAAACGCAGGCAACCCGCCGTTTGGGCGAGCAGCTTCGCGAGAAGCTCGGTTATATCCTGCTCTTTGAGGTTTCCGATCCGCGTCTCGACCTGGTCACCCTGACCGCGGTCGAGGTCGCGGTGGACCGTTCGTTCGCGCGTGTGTACGTGTCGTGCGACGCGAGCCGCTACGACGAGGTCATGGAGGCGCTCGCCAGCGCCAAGGGCCGCATCCGTAGCCTGCTGGCCCGCTCGCTCGATTGGCGCGTCACGCCCGAGCTCGATTTTCGCATCGATCGCTCGACCGATGAGGCCGAGCGCATCACGCGTGCGCTGGAAAACGTTCCCGCCACGCTTGCGATCGAAAAGGACGAGGACGGCTATCCAATTGCGGATGCCGCCCAGGAGGCAGCTTTAGATGAGTAATTCCGCCGACCTCGCATCGTGCGAGTCTGCAGATATTCAGCGACGCATCCTTGAGCTCATCGAGGGTGCGTCCTCCATTGCGATTTCGGGACATACGTCTCCCGATGGCGACGCCTGGGCTCCGTGCTAGGCCTGGGCCTCTCGCTTAGGAAGTTCTTTCCCAACAAGGACATTGCCCTGCTGCTGGCAGACGATGACCCGGTTCCGCGCATCTACCGTTTTATGGAGGGCGCCGACCGTCTGGTGCCGGCATCTGCGTATACCGGCAATCCGGACCTGTTCATCTCGGTGGACGTGCCGGTCGTCGAGCGTCTGAACAACTCCGCCGAGGTGCTTCGTCGCTCGTCGCATGTGGTGTGCTTCGATCACCATCCGGCGCGCGAGGAGTTTGCCGAGCTCAGCCTGAGGTGCGTCGACGCCGCGGCCTGCGCCATGATCATCGACCGCTTTTTGGACAATTGTGGCATTGTGGCTCGCGATGGTGTCGCGACCTGCTTGTTGTGCGGCCTGGTGACCGATACCGGTCGTTTTCAGTATCAAAACGCCGATGCCGCCGCGTTCCATGCAGCCTCGCGTCTGGTTGCCCACGGTGCCGATCCGGCGCGTGTGGCACTCGAGGTTTACCAGAGCATGCGCGTTGAGTTTTTGCACCTCAAGTCCATCGTTATGGGCCGTATCAAGACGGTGGCCCACGGGCGCGTCGCGTATAGCTACGCGTACCAGAGTGACCTTGAGGCCTGCGGTGTCACCTCGGATGAGTGCGACGGTCTGGTTGACGTGGTGCGCTCGGTGATGGGCGTCGAGGTCTGCCTGTTCCTGAAGGGCATTGAGGGCGATACCAAGGTGCGCGGCAATCTGCGCTCCAAGGGCGACCTCAACGTGTCCGAGATCGCTGCTGCCTTTGGCGGAGGCGGACATCCCGCTGCCGCCGGTTTCTCCAACAACGGAACGATTCTCGAGACGCTCACCGTGGCACTTCCCATGCTGGCCGAACTGGTAGGGGAGGATCCCGCTTCGGTGACCGTCGAGCTTTAACTTTTTGGATGGTACATGGCTCGTCGTACGCCTTCTCAACTGAATATGCTGCTCGCCGTCGATAAGCCGGTGGGCTGCACGTCCCACGATGTGGTTTCGAAATGCCGACGCGCCCTCCATGAGCGGCGCGTCGGCCATGCCGGCACGCTCGACCCCATGGCATCGGGTGTCATGGTGGTGGGTGTGGGCCAGGCCACCCGTCTGCTGGGCATGCTAACCCTCGATACCAAAAGCTATGTCGCCGACATTTCGTTTGGCGCCGAGACCAATACCGATGATGCGGAGGGCGAGGCGGTCCGCACGGTGGCTGTTGCCAACGAGCTCCGCTATCCTGCCTATGCCCGTGAGCGCTTGGCCGCTATGCTGGGTCCGCAGATACAGGTGCCGCCGGCGTTTTCGGCTATCTCGGTCAATGGCGTTCGCGCCTACAAGTCTGCTCGCGAGGGCAATGCGGTGGACCTACCTCCGCGCCCCGTCGAGGTCTATGCCGCCGACCTGATCGCCGTGGGAGGCGAAGGTGATACGTGTGTGTGGACCGTGGCGTTCTCAGTGAGCAAGGGTACCTATATCCGTGCGCTCGCTCGCGATTTGGGCCGCGCCTGCGAGAGCGCCGCGCACATTTCTGCGCTGCGCCGCACGGCCTCCGGTGTTGTTTCCATTGGCGCTTGTCATGCGGTCGAGGAGCTTTCTCCCGAGTCCGCGGCTGGCTTTGCCTGGATCCCATTGCGGCCCTGGGCGCCACGCGTGTTGACTTGCCGGCAATCTTGCCGACGATCTGCTCTGCGGCCGACGCATTCCCGTTGAGCGTGCGCTTGCCGATTTCGATACCTCGAAGTCGCCTTTTGCGTTGGTGCTCGATGGGGGACTCAAGGCGCTCGCCCGCATTGAGAGTGGCCGCTTTGTCATGGAGCATGTCTTTCCGCAGGCCATCGGCGGTGTTCGATGATGTTGTCCGCTCACGAGCTCGCGCGTATTTTTTTCGCGGGCGAGTCGGACGAGGCTCACATCGTTACTGCCGATGCGTTTGATAAGTGTGAGCACCTGGGTGCTGCCTCGATCGCCATTGGCGTGTTCGATGGCGTGCACCGTGGACACCAGGAGCTCATTGCGGCGCTTGTCCGTGACGCCCGTGCCCATGGCTGTAAGGCGGTCGTGGTCACTTTCGATCCCGATCCGGACGTTGTGGTGAGTCCTTCGCCCGCTCAAAAATTGATGACGACGGCCGACCGTCTACATGCCTTGGCTCAGACCGGGGTCGATGCGGTGGTGGCCGTTCCCTTTACGCCTGAGGTTGCGGCACTCGACCATGTCGGTTTTCTCGCACTGCTGTCACGCGTGGTCGACATTCGTTCGATTCGCGTTGGCAGCGACTTTAGGCTGGGTCGTGGCGGTGCTTCTGGTGTTGCCGAGATGCGCTCTTGGGGTTCCGAGCGCGGCGTTGACGTGTATGGTCACGACCTGCTTTGCGAGGGCGGTGAGGCCATTTGCGCCACCCGCATTCGTCATGAGCTGGGACAGGGCCATGTGGAGCTTGCTGCTGAGTTGCTCGGCCGCCCGTATATGCTGCGTGGCGGTGTTATTCGTGGCCGTCACGAGGGTTCTGACATGGGCTTTCCCACGGCAAACCTGCAGGTTCCCGACGGCATTCAGGTGCCTGCCGATGGTGTGTATGAGGGTCTGGTGCTCGTCGATGACATCGCGTGGCCCGCTGCCGTTAATGTCGGCCTGCCGCCGACGTATGCCGACGATGCCGCTTCATCGCATCTCGAGGCTAACTTAATTGGTTATACGGGCGACCTGTACGGCGCTTCCGTTTCGCTGGCGTTTACGCGCTGGCTGCGTCCCTCGCGTGTGTTCGATTCGCTGGATGAGTTGATTGCGACCGTCGAGGGTAATATCGAGGACATTCGTCACAACTTGGGTGAGCAGGGGGTGGGCATCCGTGATTAGCGATGAGGAAAAAGACCAGGTACGCGCTGCGTCCGACCTAGTTGCTATCGTGCAGGAAACGGTTGAGCTCAAGCCCCGCGGCCATGAGTTTTGGGGCTGCTGCCCCTTTCATGGCGAAAAGACTCCGTCCTTCCACATTATTCCCGCCACGCAGGTGTGGCATTGCTTTGGCTGCGGCGAGGGTGGCGACGTCTTCACCTATATCATGAAGCGCGAGAACCTGAGCTTTCCCGAGTCAATCCGTTATTTGGCCGATCGTGCAGGTATTGAGCTGCACGACACCGGAGATCGCCGCGAGCGCGGTACCAAGCGTGCCCGCATCTACGATCTGTGTGCCGAGACCGCCCAGTTCTACCACACCATGCTTATGCGCGGTAAGGATGGCCGTCCACGTGAGTACTTTGCCAGCCGCGGCATGGGTGGCGACGTCTGCCGCCGCTACTGCCTGGGCTTTGCGCCGGGTCGTAATATGCTGGTGGCTCATCTGTCGCAGGCGGGCTTTACTCCGCAGGAGATGATCGACGCCAACGTTGCCGTGAGTCGAGGGCGCGGGCAGCTTGCCGACCGCTTCTACGACCGCGTGATGTTTCCCATCTTTGACGAGCAGGGTCACAACATTGCCTTTGGCGGGCGCATCATGGGTGACGGCCAACCCAAGTACCTCAACACCGCCGAGACGAGCGTGTTCCATAAAAAGCGAAACCTCTATGGCTTTAACTGGGCCAAGGAGTTTATCGTCGCGCAGGATACGGCCATCGTGGTGGAGGGCTATACCGATTGCATCGCCTGTTGGGAGGCGGGGATCAAAAACGTTGTCGCCACGCTGGGCACCGCGCTCACGGAGCATCACGTCAAGACGCTCACCCGCTTTGCCAAGCGTATCGTGTATATGTTCGATGGCGATGCCGCGGGCCAGAAGGCCGCCCGTCGCGCGATTCAATTTATCGAGCAGGATTCGATGGACCTGCGCTGCGTGGTGCTGCCCGACGGCAACGATCCCATGGAGTTTATTACGGCGCACGGTGGCCAGGAGCTGCAGGCGCGCATCGACGCGGCCGAGCCGCTCATGGACTTTGTCTACCGTTCGCTGCAGGAGTCGAGCGACATCTCCACGCCGGGCGGTCGTGCCAAGCGCTGGAGGATGCTCTCACGCTCATCTATCCGCTTCGTGACAGCTATATGATCGATACGTACTTTATCCAGATTGCCGATCTGCTGGGTTTGGATCTGGAGACGGTTCGCGCGAGTTCGGGTCGCGTGTTTCGCGATGTCGCCAAGCGTGAGGATGCCGAGCGACGTCGTGAGCAGAACTATGAGCGCCAGCGGGCACAGGCTGAGCGGTCCGGCGGGACGGGCAGTCGGGCGTCGAGTTCTCGCGATGCCGGTCGTGACGCTTGGGCATCGGGCGCGACGCCGCCGGTGTCCGCGCCGGTCGAAGAAGAGCCGTATGACTACGTCCCGCTCGATGCCTACGGTGCCGCGCCCGTGGAGGTCGTCGACGACCTGCCGCCGATCGATGTGCCTGATGGTATGGGTGCTGTGCCTGTGACTGATGGTTCGGGCGCTCCGGCTGCGGCGGCGCCGATGGTTCTTACTGATCTTGAGCGCAAGTCCTTGGCAGGGGAGCGCGAGCTGTTGACGATGCTCACGAGCTACCCCGACCTGTTCCGCACGTATGCCGACCGTATCTGCTCCATCGAGTGGGTGGATCCGCGCCACGAGTCCATCGCGTGGGCCGTGCTGGCGACGCCGCCGGGAACCGATCCTGCAGCCTGCATGGATGCGGCGCGCTCGGTGTGTCCCGAGGCGGCAACGCTTGTGAGTGCCGGGCGCATCTCGGCGACGAGTAAGCACCCCACCGAGACGAACATCGTGTTCATGCTTGATACGCTCGAACTCTACACCATCAAGCGCCGCATGCGTGCCGCACAGGCCAAGCTGCGCCAGGACCGTTCGCTCGATGACGAGGCCCGTCGCGCGCTGACCGTGCAGGCCGCGCAGGATTCGCAGCGTCAACGCGAGCTGCAAAAGTCGATCGGCGGCGTGGCGGACCCGTTCCGTTTGATCGGTCTGGAGGCCGCAGGCACCCAACAGGCCTAGATGTTGTGGTCAACCAGCGTATTCTCGCCTATATCCAGTCCTCTTTTGGGTATAGACGCCTATGTGTGTGCTAAAGTATTGAGTCCTGTGGACTATGAAGGGAGAATCTGTGCCAAAAAAGACTGAGAGCACGGGTACTGGGCTGGAATCCTACGTTGCAAAGCTCATGGGCAACGGCTCAAACAGGACTTCGGTAACCGAGGACGAGATTCAGGTCGCCCTGAAGGATATCGATGTTTCTGACGAGCAGCTCACCGCGGTGTATTCCGCGCTGCGCAACAGCGGCATCCAGATTATCTCCGCGAGCGGTAACGACGACGCCCCCATGGACGTCGACGATGACGATAACGATACCGATACCGACGATTTCGATGACGACGACGAGCACGATTCCGGCTCGCTCGACGATCACGAGCTCAAGATGGCCCGTCAGGCCGACGCCGAGATGGGTTCTTCCAAGAGCAAGAAGAAGCGCACCGTGCGCACTTCCCGTTCACGTTCGCGCGTGCGTGGCATCGATGCCTCCACGGTGATGCTGACCGGCGATCCTGTTCGTATGTACCTCAAGGAGATCGGCAAGGTCGATCTGCTGACCGCCTCCGAAGAGGTCGATCTGGCCATGAAGATCGAGGCCGGTCTTGAGGCCACCGAGAAGCTCGAGGCTGCCGATGCCGGTGAGCTCGAGCTCACGCGTGCCGAGATGCGTCGTCTTACGCGCATTGAGAACGTCGGCCTCGAAGCCAAGCAGGCGCTCATCAGCGCAAACCTGCGTCTGGTCGTCTCTATCGCCAAGCGCTATGTCGGCCGTGGCATGCTGTTCCTGGATCTGATCCAGGAGGCAACCTCGGTCTGATCCGCGCCGTCGAGAAGTTCGACTACCAGAAGGGCTTCAAGTTCTCCACGTACGCCACGTGGTGGATTCGTCAGGCCATTACACGCGCTATTGCCGACCAGGCCCGTACCATCGTATTCCCGTGCACATGGTCGAGACCATCAACAAGCTCGTCCGCGTGCAGCGCCAGCTCCTCCAGGACCTGGGTCGCGACCCGACCCCCGAGGAGATCGGTGCCGAGATGGATATGAGCGCCGACCGCGTCCGCGAGATCCAGAAGATTTCGCAGGAGCCGTGTCGCTCGAGACCCCGATCGGCGAGGAAGAGGATTCCCAGCTGGGCGACTTCATCGAGGACTCCCAGGCTATCGTTCCGCCCGATGCCGCCAGCTTCTCTATGCTGCAGGAGCAGCTCACCCAGGTGCTCGATTCGCTTGCCGATCGTGAGCGCAAGGTTATCGAGCTGCGCTTTGGTCTTGTCGACGGACATCCCCGTACGCTCGAGGAAGTCGGTCGCGAGTTTGGTGTCACGCGCGAGCGTATCCGCCAGATCGAGTCCAAGACCCTGGCCAAGCTCCGCCATCCGAGCCGCAGCAGCAAGCTCAAAGACTATATCGAGTCTTAGGGTTACGGCGTTTTACCAAACGCCGTAACTGACCGACGCTGCGCGGTCACCAGGGCGACAACTTGTCATTCAAAGAGGGCGGCATGACCAGAAGGTCTATGCCGTCCTCTTTTCATGCCAATTTGTTCGCCCTGGTGCCCGCTCGCTGGCATTGTCAAAACATCGGCGTTTCCGTTGCCGGTGCCGGCAGTTAGCCCGTCCCCAAGGGATCAAGGCGAGAAAATTTCTCAAAAAAGTTCTTGCCCTGCGCTGATTCGTCCGTATAATAACTTCGTTGCTTGAGAGCACGCACCTATTCCTCGGTAGCTCAATGGTAGAGCACGCGGCTGTTAACCGCGCTGTTGTAGGTTCGAGTCCTACCCGGGGAGCCAGGTTGTAGAACCCGTCGCTTATGCGGCGGGTTTTTTCATGCCGCGACCACTTGACTCGAACGTTGCCATATCAACATTTCGTGTCGAGGATGTAATCCCGCGACCCACCACCTCAACATGGCGCGGTCGTTGTAGAATATTGCAATGATTGCTCCCACGACATGGTGCCGCGAGCACCAGATAAGGAGATTCTTGTGTCTGAGACCATTAACGGCAGCCTGAGCGTCTCGAACGACGTTATTGCCGATATTGCCGGTTATGCTGCGATGACGTGCTATGGCGTCGTCGGTATGGCTGAGCAGCTCCAAGCGCCGAGAGCGTGCGCCTGCTTGCCGGTCAGCGCCTCCGCAAGGGCGTGCTTGTCTCCGCCGACGAGAACGGCCTTACGGTCGATCTTCACGTCGTGCTCGAGAACGGCGTCAACATGAAGTCCGTCTGCCACAATCTTTCGAGCTCCGTTGCCTTCACCCTGCAGGAGATCGCTCAGATCGACCCCGCCAGCCTTAAGATCGGCATCCATATCGACGCGCTCAAGAGCCGTCTGAACTAGCATCCGAAAACGGAGATTCAAATACCCATGATTGCAAAGACCATTCGCACCTGTTTTCCGATCGCTGCGGCTGCCGTTTCCGACAAGGCCGAGGAGATCAATAAGCTCAACGTCTTCCCCGTGCCCGACGGTGACACCGGCACCAACATGTCGCTCACGCTCGCCTCGGTGACCAAGGAGCTCTCCGCTCTTCCCGCCGACGCTGACATGGAGGCCATCGCCGGCGCCATCACCCACGGCTCCCTGATGGGCGCCCGCGGCAACTCCGGTGTCATCACCTCGCAGATCCTGCGCGGTGTGGCCGAGGGTCTCGTTTCTGCCGATGAGCCCATTACGTCCGTCAACATCGCCTATGCGTTCCGCCGAGCCGTCAAGGTCGCCTTCCAGGCCGTCCGCAAGCCCATCGAGGGCACGATCCTCACGGTGCTGCGCGATGTCTCGACCAAGGCCGACGAGTGCGAGAAGAAGAAGTTCTCGGCCGAGGACGCGCTCGACGCTATCGTCGTCGAGGCATATCAGTCTGTCGCTCGCACGCCCGACCT
Organism: Coriobacteriaceae bacterium AM48-5; assembly: GCA_027669525.1. GTDB lineage: Bacteria > Actinomycetota > Coriobacteriia > Coriobacteriales > Coriobacteriaceae > Collinsella. The sequence goes on from JAQEDJ010000044.1 coordinate 10,844, forward strand.
TCTGCCCGTTCTGAAGGAGAACGGCGTGGTCGACTCCGGCGCCTTTGGCTTTGCCATCTTCCTGGAGAACTTTGTTGCCGCCGCGCTTGGCCGCAGCACCGTTGTCGAGGATTTCTCCGCCACGTTTGATTCCGCTGGCTCTGCCCGCGACGCGGCCCTCAATCGCGTTGAGATCGAGGCCAACGACGACTGGGAGGGCTCGGAGTTCCGCTACTGCAACGAGTTCCTCTTTAAGGCTGACGCTCCCTTTGACGAGGATGAGTGCCTTAAGTTCCTGGGTTCCATGGGCGACTGTGAGCTACTCGTGGGCGCCTACCCCGATTACAAGATCCACGTGCACTCCAACACCCCCAACCTGGTGCTCGAGCACATGCTTCAGCTTGGTCAGATCTACGAGGTCTTTATCCACAACATGGAGATGGAGGCCCACGACCGTACCGCCAAGATTCATGAGGACCAGGAAAAGGCCGCCGAGCCCGCCAAGGCGCTGGGCTTTGTCGCCGTTGCCGCTGGGTCCGGCGAGGCAGACATCCTCAAGTCCCTCGGCGTCGACGTGATCGTGTCGGGTGGTCAGACCATGAACCCCTCGACTGCAGACCTGCTGGGCGCTGTTGACCAGGTCAACGCGACCTCGGTCATCATTCTGCCCAACAACGGCAACATCCGCATGGCCGCTGAGGCCGCTGCCTCAGCCTGCACCGACAAGAAGGTCGCCGTCGTTCCCACCAAGACCGTTCCGCAGGCCTTCTCCGCGCTGTTCGCGGTCCTGCCCGATTCCGAGCTCGAGGATGCCGTCGCCGCTATGGTCGACGCCATCAGCGAGGTCCGCGATGGCGAGGTCACCCGCGCCGTGCGCGACTCCAGCGCCTCCGACGGTTCGCCAATTCACTCCGGTGACGTCATGGGCATCATTGCCGGCTCCATCGATGTCGTCGGCTCCGACGTGAAGCAGGTCACGCTCGATTGCATCAACCGCATGCAGGAGGAAGAGGAGGGCGACGCGCTGACGATTCTGGCCGGCGAGGAGCTGTCCGATGAAGCCTTCCAGGAGATCGTCGACGCTATCGAGGAGGCTCAGCCCGACCTGGAGATCGACGCCCATCGTGGCGAGCAGCCGCTCTATCCCGTGATCTTCTCGATCGAGTAGGCATCTGCCTATGTCCGAGCTCTGCTCCGTGCCGCGCGTCTCGGATCGCTTTGCCCAGAGCAATGCGCTCGACGAGGATATTGCGCGACTCAAATATGTTTCGGGTAAACGTGAGGAGGCCCTTCGCCGTCTGGGAATTCGGACGGTGGGGGACCTCCTTCTCCATATCCCTCATCGATACCTGGACTTTACGCGCTCCTGGTCCATCGAGATGGCGCCCATCGGTACCGTGTGCACCATCATCGCCACGGTCGACCGTATCGTTCAAAAGAAGCCGCGTCCGCGCATGCAGGTGACCGAGGTCTCACTCGTTGATGAGACGGGCGTGCTGCAGGTCGCCTTTTTCCGTCAGCCTTGGATTGCCCAGCAGCTTAAGCAGGGCGACCGCCTGGCCGTGATGGGCAAGGTTGAGTTTGCCTACGGCTTTAAGCAGATGGCCTCGCCGCACTTTGAAAAGCTTGAGGAAGGGCGCGCCGCGGGCACTATCCTGCCGGTCCATTATGTGAGTGACGGCGTGAGCCAGGCGTGGATGCGCCGCATCGTTAGCGGCGCGCTCGAGGTCGTCGGCAATCCCTTTGATCCCATTCCGGCACCGCTGCGCGCAAAGCGGAAGCTCATGAGCAATGCCCGTGCTTTGCGCTCAATCCATTTTCCCTCGAGTATGGCTGAGCGCGATATCGCGCGCGCACGGCTTGCCTACGAGGAGTGCCTCTACCTGCAGCTGGCGCTGCGCCTGCGCAACGACGGTGGCCTAGTCGATGTGGTGCCCTATGCCCATACCGCGGGCGAGCACCTGGCCGTGCTCAAGCAAGCCCTGCCATTTTCGCTGAGCGACGAGCAGGAGGCCGCGTTCCAAGATATCCTGCGCGATATGTGCGATGGCGGGCGCGTGATGAACCGCCTGCTGCTGGGCGATGTCGGTACCGGTAAGACCGCCGTTGCCGCCTGCGCGCTGGCTGTGGCTGCCGATAGCGGCACGCAGGCCTGCGTTATGGCGCCCACGGGCGTGCTGGCGCGTCAATATGCCGATAAGACCGGCCCCTTGCTCTCGCAGGCTGGCATGACCTGGGCGCTCCTGACGGGCGCCACGCCGGCGGCCGAGCGCGAGCGGATCCATGCCCAGCTGGAATCGGGCGAGCTCGATGTCCTCTTTGGCACCCACGCGGTGCTTTCGGATAACGTGGCGTTCAAGCATCTGTCGCTCGTGGTCATCGATGAGCAGCACCGGTTTGGCGTCGGCCAACGCAACGCCCTGCGTGCGAAGGGCCCTGGTGCCGATCTGCTCGTTATGACGGCAACGCCCATCCCACGTACGCTGGCGCTTTCGGTCTACGGCGATCTGGACACGAGCATCATCCGCCATCGGCCCGTCCCTGGCGCTGGCGTGACGACACGCGTGCTTACCGAGTCGAGCCGCGACCTTGCCTATGGCGCCATCCGCGAGGCGCATGAAAAGGGTCAGCAGGCCTACGTGATTTGCCCGCTCGTGGAGCCGAGTGACTCGGCCGATGATCTGGAGGACGTGCCCGGTATCGCCCGCGACGACGAGGGCCGCGTGACGGTCCCCGTGCCGCTGCACGATACGGCGACCGAGCTCGATCGCCTGCGTCTGGCGTTGCCGGGTCTTGCCATCGAGCGCCTTCACGGCCGCATGCCAGCGGGGGAGAAGGACCAGGTTATCGATGCCTTCAAGCGCGGCGAGATCGATGTGCTCGTCTCGACTACGGTGGTCGAGGTGGGCGTCGACGTGCCTAACGCCACCGTCATGGTCATCGAGAACGGCGAGCGCTTTGGTTTGGCTGCCCTGCACCAGCTGCGCGGTCGTGTGGGCCGCGGCGGCGTGTCGGGCACGTGCCTGGTCATGACGCACTCCAAGGGCAACGGCGGCGCGTCGGCGGCGCAAGACCGTCTCCAGTCGCTCGAGAAGACCTCGGACGGCTTTACGCTCGCCCAGATGGACCTGCGTCTGCGCCACGAGGGCGAAATCCTGGGTTACCGCCAGCATGGCGGCGTGACCTTGCGCTTTGTTGACCTCGATGCCGACGAGGAATTGATCGAGTGGGCCCATTTGGACGCGGTCGAGCTCTTGCGGTATGCTTGCAACCTTGACTCCGTGGCGACGCGCCCCCTGCGCGATGCGGTCGCCATGCGATATCGACACATTTTTAAGGAGGTCAGCGGAGGATGAGAATCATCGGCGGCGAATGGCGCGGTCGTAAGATCGAGGAGCCCCGTGGTCGCGATGTCACCCGCCCCACGACTGATCGCGTGCGCGAGGCGTGCGCATCTATGGTCATGTCGGCATTCGATTTCGATTTGGACGAGGTTCGTGTGCTGGACGCCTTTGGCGGCTCCGGTGCCTTAGGGTTAGAGATGCTCTCTCGTGGGGCCCGCTCGCTCACGACGTTTGAGATCGATCGCAACGCCGCGCGGCTCATTACCAAGAATATCGAGTCGCTCTGCCGCGTCCGTGCGCGTTGGCGCGTGGTCACGGGCGACATGCTGGCGAGTGCCTCGCGCGGTCGTGTACCGGGCGGGCCCTTTGATCTGGTCCTGCTCGACCCGCCCTATGCTTTTGGCGCCGAGCCGGTCGAGGTGCTGCTGCAGAACCTGGCTCAGCAGGGTCTGCTTGCACCTGGCGCTTATGCCCTGTTTGAGCATGCCGCCGCCGATGCGGGCGCGCATCCGGCAGGCTTTGAGATCGTGCGCGAGAAACGCTACGGCATTACCTCGGTCGACCTGCTTCGTTGGGTCGGCGATGACGATGGTGAGGAAGATTGCGCTGGCACCGATGCTCACAACAACGATGCCACGACGTTTCAGGAGGACGACCATGAATGACACCATCAACCGCGTGATCGTCCCGGGCACCTTCGATCCCATCACGTTTGGCCATATCGACGTCATCCGCCGCGCCCGTCGCATCTTTCCCAGCGTGATCGTCGCTGTTGCCGAGTCGCAGGGTAAAAACGGCGTGGGCACCACGTTTATGCTCGATGAGCGCGTGGCACTGGCCCGTGAGGCGCTCGGCGATATCGACGGCGTCGAGGTCCTGCCCTTCACCGGCCTCTTGGTCGACTTCGCTCGTGAGCAGGGGGCGGGGGCCGTGGTCAAGGGCCTGCGCGCCATGACCGACTTTGAGTATGAGCTGCAGCAGGCCGACCTTAACTATCGCTTGGATAACGAGCTGGAGTCCATCTTTGTCATGAGTGCTCCGCAGTACGGCTACATCTCGAGTTCGGTGGTGCGCCAGATTGCTTCGCTCGGTAGCGACGTTTCCAATTTTGTTCCGCCCAATGTGGTCAAAGCGCTCAAACATCGCTTTTCGTGACGTTTTTTATTGCCTGGTGGCATGTGGTAAACTAGCACGATGATATGTTACCTATGAAAGGAGACCGGATGCCGGGCGAGAATTTTCCTGGCGATAGGATCGTCAGCTTGGTCGATGAGCTCGAAGGGCTGATCGAGGAAGCCAAGCCGCCTTTCGGCAAGAACGCTCAGTTCAAGGTCATCGACGCCGACGTGTTCTTCAACATCCTCGACGAGATCCGCATGAGCTATCCCGAGGAGTGGCAGAAGTCCCGCCGTATCCTTAAGGAGCGCGAGGAGCTTATGGCTTCCGCCGCCGCTCAGGCCGATTCCATCATCGCCGACGCTCAGCAGCAGGCCCTCACCATTGCCGGTGAGCAGGAGATCGTCCGCTTAGCACAGCAGCAGGCCGACGACATCCGTGATCGTGCCCAGCAGTACGAGCGTGAGACGCGTTATGCTGCCGAGGACTACGCGGAGCAGGTCTTTACGCACCTGGAGGAGAACCTTAAGAGTCTGACCGGCACCGTTACCCGTTGCCGTCAGCAGCTTAACGAGGGTGCCGCCCAACAGAATGGTCAGTGGTAATGGCTGAGTTCCCGAGCGTTACCGTCGATCTTTCCGAACAGCTCGAGTTTCCTGGAGATTCGTATCCGCTGACCGGTAAGGTCGATGTCGCCACCTACACGGTGGGCGAGAAGGAGTACCAGCTACAGGACGGCATCGACTACGACGTTGTCTTTACCAACGCCGGTACCGGTGTCTTGCTCACGGGCATGGTCCGCGCGCACGCCACCGGCGAGTGCGACCGTTGCCTGGAGCCCGCTTCGTTTGATATCGCCGGCGAGATCGAGGAGTTCTACCTCTTTGAGGAGCCCGAGGATCCCGAGGTCTACGAGGACGGCTACGAGCTCCTGGGTGAGGACCGCATCGTCGATCTGGGTGAGCCCATCAATGACGCGGTCGTTATGGACACGCCGTTTGTGGTGCTCTGTAAGCCCGATTGCCGCGGTCTGTGCCCCACTTGCGGTTGCAATCTCAACGTCGAGCAATGCGATTGCGCCGCCCAGGCAGAGGCAGAATGGGCCGCTGCCACGGAAAATCCATTTGCAGCATTGAAGAATCTCAAGCTCGATGAGTAAAACTGTGGTAGTATCGCTACTTGCGCGTAATCGCCACACTGGATAGTTCATAAGGAAGGTCACTATGCCCGTACCTAAACAAAAGCAGGGTCGTATCCGCACTCACACCCGTCGTTCCGCTAACATGAAGATCTCGGCTGCGGCTCAGTCCACGTGCCCCCGTTGCGGCGCTGTCAAGCTCCCGCACCACGTGTGCCCCAGCTGCGGTTTCTACAAGGACCGCGAGGTTATCGTTACCGAGTAACGGTATACTCTGGATGCGATGCCGTTCCAAATGGAACCACAATGGCCGGCTCAATGAGTCGGCCATTTTTGTATAAGGAGCATGTATATGAGTAACGTTCGCGTTTGTGTAGACGTTGTGGGTGGAGACGAGAAACCTCAGGTTGTTCTCGATGGTATCGAGGCTGCACTTGCCGCCGATCCCGATATCGAGGTCTTGGCAGCTGGCCCCGCCGAAATCGTCAATCCCTTTGCTGCTTCCCACGCACGCGTTGAGGCACTTGAGGCACCCGACGTTATCGCTATGGATGACGATCCCATTCGCGCCGTGATGACCAAACGCAAGTCGTCGATCGTGCTGTCGTGCCGCGCCATCAAGAAGGGAAATGCGGACGCGTTCTTCTCTGCCGGCTCGACCGGTGCCATGACCGCTGCCGCCACCGCCTATGTGACGCCGTTTAGGTATCAGCCGAAGGCAAGAAGCAGCCGGTGCGCCCTGTCTGACCAATGCGCTGCCCAATCGCGCCGGCGGTCTGACGGTGCTGTGCGATATGGGCGCCAACCCCGATGTCGAGGTCGACGACATGGTGCGTTTTGCCAGATGGGTAGCGCCTATGCCCGCGTCGTCCTGGGCATTGAGCATCCCCGCGTGGGCCTGCTTGCCAACGGCACCG
>JAQEDJ010000045.1 GCA_027669525.1 Coriobacteriaceae bacterium AM48-5
CAAGCGGCTGTGCGTCGGCGAGCTCGCCCGCCACGCCAGCGTCGGCCGCGGCTTGCGCGTGCGCGGCGCCAAGTCGACCTCGAGCGACAGACCAGCCTGGCGCAAGCGCTCCAGCACGGCAAGGTTTTCGGGCACGGCCAGGAACTGTTTGACGCTCGCCGCAATCTTGGGACCGATGCCCTCGCACTCGGCAATATCCTCTTCGCTCGCCAAGATGAGCTTGTCAATCGACAGGAATCGCTCGGCGATGACCTCGCCCACGCTCTTGCCCACATGGCGGATGCCCAGGGCAAACAGCACGCGACCGAGCGGCTGGCTTTTGGACTTGTTGAGCTCGACGATGATTTTCTCGGCCGTCTTGAGGCCTACCGGAATGGGATCGCCCTTCTTAACGCCCTTTTTGCTATTGGTGCTCGCGTACACGCGCCCCGTATCCAGGCCTGCGATGTCATCGACCGTGAGCTGGTAGAAGTCTGCGACATCGTGGATCAGGCCGGCAGCGATCATCTTGTCGACGATCTCGTCGCCCAGGCCATCAACGTCCATGCAGCCGCGGCTCACCCAGTGGAGCAGGCGCTCCTTGAGCTGCGCCGGGCAGTCAATGGACACGCAGCGGTAGGCGACCTCGCCATCCTCGTGGACCACGGGGCTGCCGCACACGGGGCAGACCTCGGGCATGTGCCAGTCGACCGAATCGGCCGGACGCTTATCGAGCACCGGGCCCACGACCTCGGGGATTACGTCGCCCGCCTTGTGCACGATGATAGTGTCGCCCTCGCGCACGTTTTTGCGGCGGATCTCGTCGATGTTGTGCAGCGTGGCGCGCGCGATGGTGGAGCCGGCAACCGTCACCGGGTCGAACTCGGCGACCGGCGTGAGCACGCCGGTGCGGCCCACCTGGATGCGAATCTCGCGCAGGACGGTCTGCTTTTCCTCGGGCGGGAACTTAAAGGCAATGGCCCAGCGCGGTGCGCGGGCGGTAAAGCCCAGGTCGAACTGCTGCTGGAAGCTGTCGACCTTTACGACCACGCCGTCGATGTCGTAGTCCAAGTCGCCGCGATGCTCGAGGGCCTGGGCGCAGAACTCGTGGACCTCGGCCGGCGTGGCGCAGCGGGCCACGTTGGGGTTGACGCTAAAGCCGGCGCTACGCAGCCAGTCCAGAAACTCGCGCTGGCTGTGGACGTGCAGTGGGTCGGTATCGGCAATGGCATAGATAAAGGTGGCCAAGTCGCGACGCGCCGTGACCTTGGGGTCCTTTTGGCGCAGGGATCCTGCAGCAGCGTTGCGCGGGTTGGCAAAAGGGTCGCGGCCCTCGCATCGGCCTCATCGTTCAGACGAACAAAGCTGCCCTTGGGCATATAGACCTCGCCACGTACTTCGATGGTACGCTCGCGGTCGGCGCCCATGTGGGCGAGCGCCGGCTCGGACAGGTGCATGGGCACATCCTTGATGGTACGCACGTTGAGCGACACGTCCTCGCCCGTTGTGCCATCGCCACGTGTGGCGGCGCGCACGAAGGTTCCGTTTTGGTAGGTAAGCGCCACGCCCAGGCCGTCGATCTTAAGCTCGCAGGTATAGGTGACGCTACCGGCACCGAGCGCATCCTCGGTACGCTGGAGCCACGCGTCGAGTTCGTCCAGATCCATGGCATCGTCCATGGAATACATGCGTGCCATATGCGTGACCGGCGTAAACTGCTCGCTCACGTAGCCGCCCACGCGCTGGGTATAGCTGTCGGGCGTCACCAGATCGGGGTAGGCCGCCTCGATTTCCTGCAGCTCAACGAGCATTTTGTCAAAGGCAGCGTCCGTGATCTCGGGCGCGTCGAGCATGTAGTAGCGGTACGCGTGGTAATCGAGCTCGTGGCGCAGCTCGGCCGCGCGCGCTGCCGCCTGGGCACGGGCGTCGGTCGGTGCGGCGGCATCCGCGCTCGCGGGCGTTTCGGTATCGATGTCCACACCGTCACCAAACAGGCTCGATTGCTCCATAGCGGCACTCCTTCGCTCGATTTCAAACGGATACAAGAGTACCACCGGTCACCATGGCGCCGAATAACCCTTTCGAACCGCACCGAATCGGCAGCCGCCAGACTGGGGTAGATCGCGCGATTAAACCATGCCCTTGCCGTTTCTAAATGATCCGTTTTCCTCCGTCTCCAAGGGATCATCGCGAAAAGAGGGGCTGTCCCGCGCTGGCGGAACAGCCCCTCTGGCTTCGGCATGTGCGAAACGGTTCGTTAGAAACCCTGACCGTTGCCCTGACCCTGACCTTGCTGGCCCAGCAGCTCCTCCAGGTACTGGCGCAGCTGCTCGTCGGTAATACCGCCGTTGCCGGTGTCGGTCGAACTGTCGTCCTGCTGCTGGTTCTGCAGCTCCTCGTCGGAGCCCAGCTCGACGGTGACCTTCTTCTCTTCCTTGCCGCGCATGAGCGTGATCTCGACCTTCTCGCCCACCTCGTGGCTGCGCAGCGCGATGATCAGGCCGTCGGCGCTCGTGATCTCGTCGTCGCCCAGCTTGGTAATGACATCGCCCTCCTGGATGCCGGCCTTGGCGGCGGGACCGTCCTCGACGACGCTCGCCACGTACGCGCCGCTATCGGTGCTCAGCTTGTTGGTGCGGGCATTGAGCGCGTTGACGCTCGAAAGCGTGGCGCCCAGGTACGGATGAACCGGCGTCTTGCCGTCAATAATCTGGTCGGCAATGTTCTTGGCGTAGTTAACGGGAATGGCAAAGCCCACGCCCGAGCTGGAGCCCGAGTAGCTCTCGATGAGCGAGTTGATGCCCACCAGCTCGCCGTTGTCGTTAACGAGCGCGCCGCCGGAGTTGCCCGGGTTGATGGCGGCATCGGTCTGGATCATGTTGGCATAGATGGTGTTACCGTTGGTAGAGCTCATGGCCGTGGAGCGATACAGCGCCGACACAATGCCCGTGGAGACAGACTGCTCGTTGCCGAAGGGCGAACCGATCGCCATGACCCACTCGCCCACGTTGAGCTTGGAGGAGTCACCGATCTCGATCGGCGTGAGCTTGGAGGCGTCGGCGTCCTTGAGCTTGATGACGGCCAGGTCGCTCGAAGCATCGTTGCCCACGAACTCGGCCTCATAGGTGGTGCCGTCGTCCATGGTCACCACGTACTGGTCATAGCCATCGACCACGTGGTTGTTGGTGAGGATGTGGCCCTCGGTATCGAGCACCACGCCCGAGCCGACGCTGCCCGAGCTGTCCGACTCGTCGGCAGACTGCGAAAGCGAGCCATTCTGGCTGCCGCTCGAAGTGGCGGTAATGGAAACCACGGAGGGCAACGCCTTGGCAGAAACGGCCTCGGCCAGCGTGGTGTCCTCGGAATCAATCGTAATCTTTTGCGTCGATGAACCCGAAGCACCCGCCGTCACGGCATTCTTTCCGCCGCCAATGTTGAGCGTGCCGCTCATAATGAGCGCAATGACCAGCAGGGCGCCGCAGGCACAACCGGCAAGCGCCGTAATAAAGATCGGCAGCTTTTTGGTCTTAGTCTTGACCACTGTGTGCTTGTTTACAACCTGCTGGCTGCCCAGCGGCTTTCCGGTCTGCGTGTCGTAGGCCTGCACGTAGGGAATGTTGCTGTCGGCAGGCGTCGACTCTACCTGCACACGCGGCTGCTGTTGGGTCTCGCCGGCGTTGCCCGCATCCTGGGGACGCTGGGAATCGTTCTCGCTCATAGCTGCGATCCTTTCGTCAAATAACCAAAGGCCCGCCAAACATGTGGCGGGCCATCATTGTTCACGTTGAGTTGTACCCCAAGCTGGGCAGTCCCGAGCACTAGATGCCAAGATTTCAGCTTTGCTTAAGTAATGACATGCTTATAGGCCAATTCGTTTTATGCCGTCATGTCTATTCGATATAACAGTCGATAGCAAAACCCACGGCTTCGCTCTCTGGCGTGAAAATAGTCTCTCTGCTTCTTGTTCGCATTTTTTCATTGCCATTTTCATCTCTGACCACCGCGCCAACCACGAGCGCCAATCGCTTCCGAGCGTCCGGCAGCTCCAAGGCTTCCGCCATCCCAGCTCGCATCAAAATGGGAGCTCCTGCCATCAGGCCTAAGAACTGTTTTCCATCAATCATTCTTCATTCCCCTGGTCTGCTTGATTTGGCTTTCTCGGCTGAATGGGATATAGAACAGTCCCGTCAAGTTCCTTATCTTCCACAAAAACTAGAATCCATTTTTCACCTGCCTTCAACCCTGCAACATATCCGGAACTTGACTTGCGGCGCATATCGATCTTTTTATGGCAACCACTTGGCATCAACGCCTCAAATTGCCCGTTATGAACATCCGATAGAGTGCGAACTTCGATCGCAACAACCGTGTCGTTTTCTCCCCCATTAGTCGCCCCTAGCAGGGACAAACTCACTGCAGCGACCAAGGCAAGGAAAAGAACCAATAGGGGTATTGCCCTTCGAATGAACTTGTCGCCGTTCACGAGCACAATCACCCCTTGCAATATGTTCCGTCGTGAGCCGTGTAAATTGATACGTCATATGGAAGAAACTGCAGCCGGTTTGTCTATCCATTCCAAACCACAAGCAGGTACTTCTTGGCATTTGAGCATGTGTTATACATTGCCACATAGCCACAACTGCCATTGCGTGCCCGCTGCCATTTGACCGGAGCCCCCCGGAGAAAACATTGCCGAAACGCGCATGCGTAGGTTTTCGCCTCTTTGATAACTTTCGCCTGCGTTGGCGTTATCATTCCCGAAATCGTTTTGCTCGCATCAACAACGTAATCCCATTTATACAAATCCATGGCAAGTAACTAAATGTTATTCGCCAGATAGTGCTATACGCTTGATATTGTTTTTACTGACGCACTTTCAGTCGGTAAAAGGTATGATTCTTGCCACAAGCGAGAAAAGGGTACCGAAAAACTCCGGTGCCCTGTATCGTCTTCTGGTTATCCCTAGTCCTTAAACAGATAGCCCACGCCGCGGACGGTGGTGATGTGCGCCGCGATCTGCGGGCCCACCTTGGAGCGGATGCGTCGGATATGCACGTCGACGGTGCGCGTACCGCCGCAGTACTCAAAGCCCCACACGCGGTGCAGCAGCACCTCGCGGCTGTAGGCGCGGTTGGGATGCGTCGCCAAAAAACTCAGCAGCGAGTACTCCATCAGCGTCAGGTCAATGGGCTCGTCATCGAGTGTCACCTGGTAGGTGGCCAGGTTGATCTCAAGGTTATCGATGTTGAGCACATCATCGGAGGCGACGGGCTCCTCCTCGCCCATCAGACGCTGCGCACGAGCCTTGAGCTCGTTGGGCGTCGCCGTGGGACATACAAAGTCGGCATGCGCATGATTCGGCAGGCGCAGGGTGCCGAGCGCCTCGTCGTCGACGATCACCAGCATGGGAACGCCGCCGCGATCGTCGAGCCACTTGGCAATCTGATCGATGCGGTCGCTGCGGATGCCATCGGAATCGAGGATCAGCAGGTCAAAGTCGTGCGCCGCAGTTGGCGAATCGGGGGTGGCCAGACTCACCTCGACACCCATGGTGGTCGTCAAGCTGCGGGCAAACTCGTGGAAGCGCGTCGTGCGCGCCATGAACAGGGCACTCTTTTCGGACATATCGGCCTCCAAAGAAATGAGCTCAATCGTACTGGGACAAGCCAGCGCGATTAGGAGTTCGCCAGGTAGTGCTTGATCTCCCATTCGGTGATCGTGGACTCAAACTTATGCCACTCGTCGCGCTTCTTTTTGAGGAAGAAGCTATGGATGTGCTCGCCGAGGGCATCCTTCATAAACTGCGAGTCCTCAAAGACGTCGAGTGCCTCTTTAAGCGAGCGCGGCAGCGGCGTATAACCGGCCTCAAGCATCTGGCGGTCGTTGAGCTTGAGCGTCTCGGCCGTGGCCTCGGGCGGGAGCTCCAGCTTGCGCTCGATGCCGTCGAGACCAGCAGCCAGCGTGACGGCGTTGACCAGATACGGGTTGGCCATGGGATCGGGACTACGAAGCTCAATGCGCGTGGACAGCTGCTTGCCGGGCTTGTAGACCGGGATGCGAACCATGCTTGCGCGGTTGCGCAGGCCCCACGTGGCGTACTGCGGCACGGAGTCGCCGCCCGTGGTGATGCGCTTGTACGAGTTGACCGTGGGGTTGGTGATGGCGCTGATCTCGCGCGCGTGCGCCAAGATACCGGCCATGTAGTGCTTGGCGATATCGGAGAGGTGGTACTTCTCGTCATCCTCGCCCCAAAAGACGTTGTTGCCGTCGTGATCGAACAGCGACTGATGCAAAAACATGGCGCTGCCGTCCTCGCCCGCCAGCGGCTTGGGCATAAAGGAGGCGTGACAACCGCTCTCGTAAGCTTGCTGTTTAATGATGAGCTTGGCCGTGGTAATGGCGTCGGACATGCTCAGGGCCTCGGCGTGGCGCAGGCTCATGCCGTGCTGCGAGCGACCGGCGGCGTGGAAGGTGTACTCCACGGGCACGGACATCTTCTCGAGCGTAAGGACCGTGTTGCGGCGCAGGTCGCGCGCGGCGTCGCTCACCGAAAGATCGAAGTAGCCCACGTTGTCGAGCGGCTCGGGCGTGCGCTCGTCGGGGAAATAGTAGTACTCCAGCTCGGCACCAACGTTGAGCAGGTAGCCGGCCTTCTCGGCCTTATGGAACATGCGGCGCAGCGCAGCGCGCGGGTCGCCGGCGAAGGGCTCGCGATCGGGAGTGCACACGTCGCAGAAAACACGGGCGACGCCGTTGTGGCTCGGACGCCACGGCAAAATCTGGAAGGTCGAGGCATCAGGGAACGCCAGCATGTCGGCTTCCTCGGGCGTGGCAAAGCCTCGATGGCCGAGCCGTCAAAGCCAATGCCCTCCTCAAATGCGACCTCGAGGTCCTCGGGGCTGATGGCAAAGTTCTTGAGGCGGCCGAGAATGTCGACAAACCACAGACGCACAAAGCGGATGTCACGCTGTTCTACGGAGCGGAGTACGTAATCGATGTTCTGCTGGTTCATGTCGCTCCCCTTTCTTTCGGGCGGGTTTCGACTGGTCTATACCGCAGATACTATCGCAGAAAAATGTTTCCGCAGGGTTAAAGCGTATCAAGCGCTCAAAAAACGTGTGCGAACAGGCAGTTGCGAACGAGTAGTTAGCGCGAGGTCGAAGCGCGGTGTTCGATGTGGCCGGGGACCTCGATGCGCTTGGGGGCGAGCTTTGCGGCATCGCCCACCGTAGTGGTAACGACGTCGATACGCTCGGACAGGCGCTCGACTACGCGCTCGGCAATGGTAAGAGTGTCCTGCGCTGCCGTGGTCACACCGCCAAAGAGGACGTGGTTCCAGGGATAGTCGTCAAACGTCGCAATCTTGAGGCCAGCCGGCAATGAGGGTCCCAACTGTGCCAGCGCCTCGGTCAGACGCAGAAAGACCAGGCCGTTGACGGCAATGAGGCCGAGCTTTTTACCCGCATAGCCGCGGATGGTCTCGTCCAGGCGACTGACACCCTCGACGCCACCATCGGCCAGGGTGACGACCTCACCCGCAAGGCCGCGTCGCGAAAGCTCGTCGGCAAAGGCCTCGGCACGCTCGCGACGCACAGGGCTGTCATCGCTTGCCTCGGTGAGCAGGCACAGGCGCTCGCTGCCCGCGACAGCCAAGGCGTCTACCAGGCCGGCGACCAGCTCACGGTTGTTGGAGGTCACCAGATCGACACCGCCGGCGGCAATATCGCGGTCGAGCAGCACGACGGGCAGGCGCCCCGCGGCCGCGGCGATTGCCTCGTCATTGCCGCCACAGGTGTTGACGACCAGGCCGTCCACGCCGGCATCGATAAGTCTGGTGAGCGACTCTGCTTCCTTGGCGGAATCATTGCCGCTAATGGCAGTCATAAGCGAGCAGCCGCGCGCGGCGGCACTGGCGGAAAGCCCTTCGAGCATGGCGCTGGAGAACGGGTTGGCGATGTCGGCCAGGATCACGCCGATGAGGTTGGTGCGCGAGCTGCGCAGATTGCGCGCGGCGGCACGCGGGCGATAGCCGGTGCGCTCGATGACTTCAGCGATGCGCGCACGAGTTTCCTCGGTCATCTGCCCGGGGCGGTTGTTGAGATAGCGCGAAACCGTGGCCGGGCTCACGCCCGCCTCGGCGGCAATGTCCTTGATTCTCATCTGCGCCATAGCGCACCCCGTTTCCTAATTGTCGGCAGTCTGGGCCATGTTAGGCATTTTTTTAAAAATCTCGCTTGCAAAACGCTGTAGGTGAGCAGCATCGTTTTTGCGTCTCGAGCAGATGCGGTGATGGGCTAGATATACGAGTCTTTGGACAGCTCGAAATAGTCGGGATGCAAGGCGATAACCGGGCCCTGCTCCTCGGGCATCAGGTGCAAGTGCGTCTCTGCCAGGTAGCTCGCCGTGTCGGTATCGCCCCTCTTAATGGCCTCGAGAATCCGACGATGTTGTCGACGAATCGGCTCCCAATCCAGATCCTGCGACACCATACGCAACCAGTTGTATCGCTCAAAATGCGTGTTGACGCTCTTCATCCAATCCCACAGCATGTGACGACCGGCAATCTCAAAACACGTCTCATGAAACAGGTTATCCAAGTCGAAAAAGCGACGCGTCTCGCTATGGTCGAGCGACTCGGACTCGGCAAGAATCTGCTCGAGCCGATGCTTTTGCTCGGACGTGGCAGCCGGACAACATTTAATGAGTACGCTTCTTTCGAGTTTCTCGCGCAAGAAACAGGCATTCTCGGCGTGTTCCATGCTGATCTTAGAGACGTAGGTGCCGCTCTTGGGACGCGTTTCCACCAGCTCTTGCTCGCGCAGGCGCACAAAGGACTCGCGAATTGGCGTGCGCCCGATCCCCGTCTCCTTTTCCAGACCAATCGCCGAAAGGCGCGTGCCGGGCTTGAGCTCGGCATAGATAATCTTGGAGCGCAGTGCGTTGTATGCCTGATCTTGCAGGCTCTGATAATGCTGGTGTTGTTCCATAAAGCCCTCGGATGAAGCCCACGGTTTGTCGAATTCCACCACGTAATACTATCGCATCGACACGCCCCAGCTCCCAATCAGTCTTTTTGGGACGGGGCTCTTTTAGCTACCCTGGCCCGCAGATCGGCCCCCTTGCCACAAAAGTGGCCCATCTACTACGTTAACACGGATAGCCTCGGCCATACCGAAAACCGTGAAAACAAAACCGCAGGTAGACAGCTTGTCGATTTTCGAAAAAGCCGACTATGGTTGACCCCTGCGGCTTAAACGTAGTAGATAGGCCCTTTTCGTGACGCAGTACTACCGCACCCCAAATTGGCACCCCGAGCCTGTTATAAGTTGCTGTGAAATACGGACGGTGATAATCAAGGGTTGATAGTCAAGGCGCGCTATACGGCTTGCTATATTTCACTATACTTTGCTGTACGTCGCTATACTTTGCTATAACTTGACAATAATCGGCCCGTTACCATCCGGGATATAACGGACCCCAAGCCAACGCTGGCTTGGGGTCCGTCTTGTACCATGGCTCTTTTGGACTATGAGCGCTCGTATTTCGTGGCCCGCCCGGTTCCCTGCCTTACGATTGCATTCCGTTCAAGCAGAGATTCGAGTGCCGCCAACGTCCGCATGCGGCTCAGCCCCGTCTGTTTTTCAATCTCGCTTCGCGACATAATTCGCCCGCCCGACAAGGCATTGAGAACCTGGATCTCTTCCTCGGACCCTTCAAAGGCATCGGTAGCGGGCAATGTGACGGCCACCATGCCGCCGCGAACATCAAAAATTGGTTGATTGATCGAATCGCGATAGGCACGTCTAATGCGCGCGATTCCCGTGCCAAATTTCTCGATGTAATCCAGCTTTAAAAAGACCTCGGCGACAATTGGGTTTCTGAGCACGGATATCTGCCCATACAGGTATTGTTCCGTCGTCAAACCGGCGGGCAGTGATCCGGGCGAAGTCACAACAACACGATCGTCGTACAAGGCAATTTGAACATTCGCTCGAACGTCCCACGTCCGATGCACCAAAGCGTTTGCAACAGCTTCGCGGAATGCCTCAAGAGAAATTCGATCGGTTTGGACGCGCTCCATCCCTTCGATACGCTCAAAACGGTAGTAGCGTGCAAACATAGCCACCGCCCTATCCACCTGCTCAATTGCGGATACATTTGTCGTCGTCTCACGGTCCAAGATCACATCCTCGGTATCGCCAAAACGGACGCAGTCGATGCCCGGAGAATCATTCTTATCCGCCAAAATCGCCGCAGCGTTGGTATAGCCATCTTTGCCGAGCAAGCGAAGCGTGCGCATAATATCCGGCGTTAGCTCGGAAATGCCGAGATGTTCAACACACTTATGCTCGAGCGTGTGAAAACTCAAGTCCTGGCGAGCCGACGTGAGCGCGTCGAACGTTACGTTGCTGCCTTCGAGCGTCAGCCTGCCATACTCAAACCGGTCGACCTCCACCGTTGCCGAATCGTTTCGCCTGTAGGCCTTTCCCTTGCTTCGATAGGGTTTGTCCTGGCCCTCATAAACCGTAAGGATTACGGTCCCGTGTTTCTCATCGCGCTCGAGCGTGTAACGGGGAGCGGGATCCAAGCTGTCATTAATCATGTTCTCGATGCGGAGACACTCTGCGACCGGATCTGCAAGGCCGACAGCCACGCCCTCGTCATCAACGCCAAACTCAATCTTGCCGTCCCGTAGTTTGCATAGGCGCTCACCGTTTTAAGAAACGTCGGCGTAACGCTTTCCTTGTATTCGACTGTAGGGTTCTCTCTAACAACCATATGCACAACCCTCTCGTTTCGTACCATTCATAACCGTATTATAAGACGAAAACCGTTTGCGTACTGATTTATCAAAGACGCAAACGGTTTTCGTCTTTATTTGCGTACGGAATTAAGACGCATAATTTCGCTTTCGTATGGCTCAATACCGGACACAGACTGTTTTCGTCTGTCAATACGCCTGCAATCCAAACGAAAAGAGCCCCGAGCTCGTATGAACTCGGGGCTCTTTGTGCCGCACATCTATGAGAGGAGAAATTCGATGCGTACGGGCGCTACTCCATGAAGCCGCAATGGTGCAATGGGGCCAGATTTACATGCACCAAGTTGGTGCAAAGTAACCTGCCCCCACGCAACAAGGAGTTGACTAGAGCTCGCAGGCAACCTTGTAGCCATCGCCGATGGCATCGCGGATGTTGCCGCACTTGTTGGCATCGCCCAGCACGTGGGTGGCAACACCGGCAGCGGCAAGGTCGTCGGCCAGCTTGGTATTGGGACGATAGCCCATGGCGAGCACCAGCGTATCGGCATCGGCGATGGTGTGGGCCTCGCCATCCTTCTCGTAGCTGATGGCATCCTCGGTGATCTCGGTCACCTTGGCCTCGGTCAGCACGTGGACGCCCTTGGAGAGCATGCGCGTGATGAGCACCGCGCGACCGGCACCACCCTCGTTGGCGGCGAGCGTCTTGGTCATCTCGATAACGGTGACGTCGCGATTGGCCGGCGACAGATCGTTGACCAGTGGGGCCAGGTAGTCGGCCGTCTCGCAACCGACGGTGCCGCCGCCCACGATGACAATCTTCTTGCCCGGGAAGGCCTTGCCACCCAGCAGGTCGTCGGCCGTCATGACCTGCTTAAATCCCTGCATGAGGCCGGGGCGATGGGCTCGGCGCCATAAGCCAGGACAACCTCGTAGCCCGCGTAGTCACGCTGAATGTCCTCGGCCGAAAGCTCGGTACCAAAGACGCACTTCACGCCCGCCTTAGCAAGACGGCGATACTGGTACTTGATCACGCGGGTGAGTTCCTGCTTTGCCGGCGGAACGGCCGCGATGCGCATCTCGCCGCCCGGTTCGTCCTGTTTATCCACGAGCACCACATTGTGACCGCGCTTGGCGGCAATGTAGGCTGCCTCCATGCCCGCAGGACCAGCGCCCACAACCAGTACGTTCTTGGCCTCGGCGGCAGGCTCGTAGCCGGCCTCATCGCGCTCCACGTCCGGGTTGACGGTGCAGGAGATGCGCTTGCCAAACATAATGCCGTTCAGGCAGCGCAGACAGCCAATGCAGGGGCGGATGTCGTCGGCGTTGCCGGCAGCGGCTTTGTTGCAGAACTCGGCATCACACAGATTGGCGCGACCCATCATGCAGATATCGGCAGCACCGTCCTCGATCAGCTCCTCGGCAATCCAAGCCTCGTTGATCCGGCCGACGGTGGCGACGGGAATGTTGACGTGCTTTTTGATCTCGCGCGAGCAGGCGGCGTGCGAGGCTTGCTGCGTGCCGGCGGCGGGAATCGCAGATCCGCGCTTGATGGTGGTGCCGCCCGACACGTGAATCATGTCGACGCCGGCCTTCTCCAGGCGACGTGAGACATAGATCATGTCGTTGAGGGTCAGGCCGCCATCGGTGTACTCATCGCCCGAGATGCGGACGTCGATGATAAAGTCCTTGCCGCAGCGCTCGCGAATCTCGGCGATAACCTCGAGCAAAAAGCGCATGCGAGCGTCGAGCGAGCCGCCATACTCATCGGTACGCTTGTTGTAGAGCGGGGTCAAAAAGCCGCCGAGCATGCCGTGGGCGTGCGCCGCATGGACCTCGACGCCATCGACACCGGCCTTCTGCATACGCACGGCAGCGTCGCCAAACTGATGCGTGAGCTCGTGAATCTCATCGACCGTGATGGGGCGCGGCGCCTCGCGGGCATAGGACGGGCCCACAAAGGACGGAGCGATCAGGCGCGGCGTGCCCGGGATGTTAAAGGCCATGTAGGCGGGGTGGAAGAGCTGCGGCATGATCTTGCAGCCATACTCGTGGACGGCTGCGGCGAGCTTTTCCCAGCCGGGGATAAACGTGTCGTCGTAGCAGCACATATCGCCCGGCAGATAGGTATAGGTGGGCTCGACCGTCACGACCTCGGTGATGATGAGACCCACGCCGCCCTTGGCGCGGGCACGGTAATGATCGACCAAGTCGTCGGTCACATAGCCGTGATCGGCCAGGTTGGTAGATACCGGCGGCATAAAGACGCGGTTCTTGACCTCGGTCGTACCGACCTTGATCGGGCTAAAGAGCATCGGGTAGGCGGAGGACTCCATGCAGGTTTCCTTTCGATTGAGCCGCTCGGCGGCAGTTACTGACGTACCTATCGTAGCAGTAACTGCGCAGCACCCGACAGATCGCAGATTGCACGGCACTCGTCAAAAGGAGAAACAGAGACGTCCCCGTTCACCTTATTTGATACCGCGGCCCAAGTCTTCGGCGATTTTGTCTACGCCCTTAAGTGCGGCGCAGGTCTTTTTGTTGGAGCAATGTCCTGTGCAAACGCCACCTTGAGCGCAGTCGGCGCAGGTGCCCTTGCGATAAATGCGCACGCACACGGCGACAAACGCAATGCCGATAACAGCCAGTACAACAATATCGATAGGTGCCATAGCAAGCCTCCTCTAGTTAACCACCACTTACTTTACCCCATTCTCCACCTGCCAAAAAGGGACAGGTATATTTTGGTCGGTTTTATCTGCGGAAACGCCACATCTCCCTCACCAAAAAGCCCGAGTGTCGCTGGGACACCCGGGCTCGTGGAAAGGGGCTAATCCTTATTCGGACTTAAGCGGAAACTGCGGCGGAAGCAGTGTTGGTCTCGTCCTCGTCGGTCCATGCATGCTTGGGCATGGGACGGAAGATCTGGAAGAGCATCGCAACCAGCAGCACGATGGCTACAATCGTCCAAATACCAAACTGGCCCAACACAAACAGGTTGTAGAACTGGTTGATGAACAGGCCGATCACCCAAGCGAAGGCGCACTCGTAGCCGATGGCAATCGCGGTCCACTTGCCGGAGTCCATCTGGTTGCGGATAGTGCCCATGGCGGCAAAGCACGGAGCGCACAGCAGGTTGAAGGCACCAAAGGCCACGCAAGCACCCATGGTGGGGAACATGCCCGCAAACGCGGTCCACAGGCTCGGGTCGGTCTCGCCAGCATCGGCGACGGAGAGCAGCGAGCCGGCGGTAGCGACGACATTCTCCTTAGCCACGAGGCCGGAGACGGTCAGCGCGGTGGCCTGCCAGGTGCTAAAGCCGAGCGGGGCGAAGATCCAAGCGACCAGGTTGCCGAGCATGGCGAGCACGGAGTAATCCATGAACTCCTCGGGGATGCCGTCCATCGCAGGCAGGAAGCCAAAGGAACCGTTGTAGCTGCCAAAGTTGGAGAGGAACCAAACGACGACGGTGGACGCGAAGATGACCGTACCGGCCTTCTTGATAAAGGCCCAGCAGCGCTCCCACACGTGCAGCGCCCAAGAACGGATCGCCGGGAAGTGGTAGGCAGGAAGCTCCATAACAAACGGCGTCGGGCGACCGGCGAAGAGCTTGGTCTTCTTGAGCATGAGGCCCGAAGCAATGACGGCAAAGACGCCCAGGAAGTAGAAGAGCGGGCTGATCCACGCGGCGGTGGTGGAAGAATCGCCGATGATGGAACCCATGAGCAGGGCAATGATCGGCAGCTTAGCGCCACAGGGAATAAACGTGGTGGTCATGACCGTCATACGGCGGTCCTTCTCGTTCTCGATGGTCTTGGTGGCCATGACGCCGGGGACGCCGCAACCCGAGGACACGAGCATGGGGATAAAGGACTTACCGGACAGGCCAAAGCGGCGGAACACGCGGTCCATGATGAAGGCGACGCGCGCCATGTAGCCGCAGTCCTCCAGGAAAGACAGCATCACAAAAAGCAGGAACATCTGCGGCACAAAGCCAAAGATGGCGCCCAGGCCGCCGACGATACCATCGCAGACCAGCGAATCGACCAGGCCACCGTCCTCGGTGCCGCCCGCCACGAGGGCGTCGTGCACCACGGTGGTGATACCCGGGACATAGGGGCCGTACTCCGCCGGGTCAATCGAATCGGCAGCGTCCTCACCCACAGCCTCGACAGCCGCATCATACGCATCGCGACCCTGACCGAGCACGTACCAACCGTCGGTGCCGAAGAGCTGGTCGTTGGTGAAGTCGGTCACCGTGCCGCCCAGGGTAGAAACGGCGATGTAGTACACGCAGAACATGATGACCACAAAGATCGGCAGGCCCAAGATACGGTTGGTAACCACGCGGTCGATCTTCTCGGAGGTGCTCATCTTGGCCGGAGCCTTGGTGAGGCACTCGTCGATGATGTGGCGATCACGCCATAGCGCTCGCCGGTGATGATGGACTCGGCATCGTCGTCGCAATCCTGCTCGCACTGGGCGACCAGCTGCTCGACGCGAGCGGCCTTCTCCTTGGTGAGGTTGATGAGCTTGCAGGCGTCCGCGTCGCGCTCGAACAGCTTGACGGCGTAGTAGCGACGCTTGTTGGCGGGAACGCTCGCCGGCAGGTTGTTCTCGATGTGGTCCAGAACGTCCTCGATGGAGGAATCGAACTTGTGCTCCGGCACCTGGCCCTTGGAAGCAGCGGACTTTTTGACCTGCTCGAAGAGCTCCTTGATACCCTTGTTCTTAAGAGCCGAGATCATCATGACCGGGCAACCGAGCTTCTTGGAAAGCTTGTCCGTGTCGATCTTATCGCCGTTCTTCTCCACGAGGTCGGCCATGTTGAGGGCAACGACCACGGGCAGACCGGTCTCGATGACCTGAAGTGCCAGGTACAGGTTGCGCTCCAGGTTGGTGGCGTCGACGACCTGGACGACCACATCGGGCTCGCCGCTCATGAGGTAGTCGCGCGAGCACTGCTCCTCGGGGCTGTAGGGGGAAAGCGAGTAGATGCCGGGGAGGTCCGTAATCGTGACGTTCTTGTCACTCAGGAGCTTGGCTTCCTTTTTCTCAACCGTGACGCCGGGCCAGTTGCCAACGTAGCCGTTGGCGCCGGTGATCAGGTTGAAAAGCGTGGTCTTGCCGCAGTTGGGGTTACCCGCCAGCGCGACATGGATCTGAGAATCCGCCATTCAATCCTTCTTCCTTGTGTGCCCGCGCTGCTTTCTCCGCGCGGGCTGGATAATGTGCTTCAACACTGCATTATTGAGTTAGAAAAACCTAACTTTATCTGCAGAAATATGTGCCACCGGCCCTTACTGGACCTCGACGACGGCAGCCTCCTCCTTGCGGATGGAGAGTTCGTAGCCGCGCACGTTGATCTCGACCGGATCTCCGAGCGGTGCAACCTTTACGACCTTGAACGAAGTGCCCTTGATGAGTCCCAGGTCCATAAGGTGACGGCGAAGCGCGCCCTCGCCGTGAAGCTTGACGATGGTAGAGCTCTCGCCCACCTTAACGTCACCCAACGTCTTCATATTCTTTTCCCCCTTTCAGCTTTTATGGAATGCTGCGAACTAACCGACAGTCATGATGTGCATGGCGACCTTGGTATCGATGCCAAAGCGCGCGCCGAGCACGGTGACGATGATATTGGCGCCACTCGAGCTCACCACGTGAATCTCGTTGCCCTCGACAAAGCCGAGGTCCTTGAGGTGGTGCTTCATGTCCTCATTGCCCTTTACGCGAGACACGCGCACGGTTTCGCCCGCTTTTACCATCGAAAGCGGCATAGCCGGCATCTGCGGTCCGCAAGACATGAGTGAGCTCCTAACGTCAGTTCGTCCTCAACATCGACGCAGCAAAAGTTAACCACGTCTATGTTCGCTACAGTAAACTAGCACGTGGCTAACTTTTTGGAAAGGGTCCCTATTCAGTTTTCGGAAAAGTTTCCTATATGCAACAAAGAAAGATGTGACAAAGGGACTGTCCCTTCGTCACATTGTTGCGCTTTAGAGCGAGAGGTTTCTGATCGACGTGACGCACGAGGCCTCGTCCACGCCCGAAACGCGGAACACGATGTCTTCGCCACATTCGCCGTAGAGAGCCATGAGTCCCATCACATCGCGGCCGTCGGTATGGCGATCGCCGATGCTGACCGATACGTTGCTACGATGCTTGGCAATAATGTCATAGAGCAGCGCAACCGGGCGGGCATGCAATCCCAACGGATCTTTAATCGTCTTTGTAAACTCGACCATGTCCCCTCCCACGACGTCGCACATTCGGCCGGCAAAACCCAGCCACGTGGTAGTTATTGTACCGTTAGATGCTTGTCGAGACCCGCCAGAAGCTCGACCGGAAAGTGCGTCCCATTATTTGGCTGGATTCTGGGCCCCAGTTTCCCAAAGGGCCCTGTTTGGGAAACCGCAGCCCACTCTGGACGCAAATTCCGGGTCGCAGTTTCCGCTGAACGGCCCTAGCGGAAAGCCATCCCGCTCTGGGTGCAAATTCTGGGACACAGTTTCCGCGACACCCGGTCATCCCATGCCCTCGCAACC
>JAQEDJ010000046.1 GCA_027669525.1 Coriobacteriaceae bacterium AM48-5
CTCGATCGCGGGGGAAGTCGTCCTCGCTAATCTTAACGCCCTCGAGCAGGTCGACGTCGTAGTAGAAGCCGTTGTCGGTCGCGGGGCCGTAGGCAAAGTCGGCCTCGGGATAGAGGCGCTTGATGGCCTGCGCCATGATGTGCGCGGCGGAGTGGCGGATGACGTGCGTGACCTCGTCCTGCGGGAGCTCGGCCACCGAACCGTCATTGTAGAGTGCCTTCATGGGTATGTTTTCTCCTCTCGGATGCCTGGTGCAAGTGCGTGCGATGCGCTCGGCGTTTTTTGACTTGCATCATTATAGGCAGGTTGCCTTGGTATACAAGCGCCGCCGCACCTTAATGGCACGGCGGGCGATTTTCTACGCATGCTTCATCGTGTGGGCGCGGGGTGTGGGGCGCACGTGTGGCTTGCGTGTGGCGCGACGTGCCCGTGGCTTGCGGCCGGCCCGGCGATGGATGCGTTACTGGATGCGAGTTCGGCAGTAGGGGCAGACCTTCCAGTGCGCGTCGAGCGGGCGATGGCAGCTGGGGCACACGTTGCGAACCTGGGTGTCGCACACCGGGCACACGACAAAGTCCTTCTCGATGGGCGCGCCGCACTGCGGGCAGGTGCCGTACTGGGCAAGCTGGCGCTCGCGCAGGGCCATGTCCAGCTCCTGCTCCTCGCGGTCGGCCGCGTAGGAGTGCGGACGCAGGACCAGGTAGCGATAAGGCCAACAAACGGGATGAGGGCGATGATGCCCCATGCCACGTAGGCGCTGGCGCCGCGGCGGCGAGCGTCGATAAACACATAGACGACCGACAGCACGTACAGGGCGATGATAAAGCCCACGAAGGCATAGATGACGCCCATAAGCTGCGGCGACATGAGCTCGTTGATGTATTTGGACATTGAGGTGTACCTTTCGGAATATTTACAGTCCGGTCAAGTTTACCACGGGGTTTGTTTATATGGGACCACGGCTGGGTACGGGGCTGGCGCGGACACAAACATCTCAATCTGTAACAGGTGGGAGCGGAATTCAGGTCTAGATGCTACAGACCGAGACACAGGGTCCCTCCCCGATTTCAATCTCGACCTGTAACAGTTACTCGGCAAATACAGTCCCAGATGTTACAGATTTAGACAAACCATTCTCTCCCCGACTTAAATCTCGAACTGTAACATCTGGAACCCAAAAACAGTTCTTACTGTTACAGATCGAGAAGAACGTGCGCCTGTGGACTCAACATCTCAATCTGTAACAGGTAACAGCGCAGACCGCGAGGTTGGGCGGGAAGATCTCGCGTTCTAAACGTGGTCGGCATCCGTGCTGAGCCGGCCACGCCTGCCGTTGGCGGATGCAGTGGGGCTGTTCGCCGCATTGCCGCCGTACTGGGGGCGTGCAGACCGTAGGATAGTCCTATTGACAGCCTGTCAACTAATCTGGGAGGCACTGTGACGGAAACGTTTGATATCGCGATTGTGGGCGCGGGCATAACCGGGTGCGCCATCGCGCGGCAGCTCGCGCGCTATGACCTGTCCATTTGCGTAGTCGAGGCGGCCAACGATATCGCGCTGGGCGCGTCGAAGGCCAACGGCGGCCTGGTGCACGCCGGCTACGATCCGGCGCCGGGAACCGTAAAGGCGCAGGTCAACGCTCGCGGCTGCGAGCTGTATGGCACCTGGGCCCAGGAGCTTGGATTTTTGTTCCGCCGCACCGGGTCGATGGTGCTGGGGTTTAACGACGAAGACCGCGCACACCTGGAGAAGCTGCGCAGCAACGGGCTGGCGAACGGCGTACCCGAGCTGTCGATTGTCGGACCCGAGCGCATCCACGAGCTGGAACCGCGTGCCAGCGCCGACGCAACATGCGCGCTATGGTGCCCCTCGACTGGCTTTGTCGATCCCTTTGAGGTCGCCATCGCCGCGCTGGAGAACGCCGTCGCCAACGGGGTGACGTTTATGCGGTCGGCTCCGGTGGAAGCGATTGAGGTTGCTGGCAGCGATGCTACCGACGGGGCTGCGCGCTTTACGCTGGTGACGCCTGTCGGCGATGTGCGCTGCCGCTATCTGATCAACGCCGCGGGCAACGGTGCCGCGGACATCTCGCATATGGCCGGCGCTGAGGAGTTCCAGATGGTCTGGCGCCAGGGAAACATTGTGGTGCTGGACAAGGAGCCACGCGCGCTCATGCCGCTCTACCCCGTTCCCACGCCGGTTTCCAAGGGCGTTATCGTTACGGGCACCGTGCACGGTAACACCGTAATCACCGCGACCGCTGCCGTGCGCGAGCCGGGCGACACGCAGACCTATACAAATGATGTGAACGCGCTGCTGACAGGAGCGCGCAAACTGGTTCCCGATCTGGACACGCGTCGCGTGGTACGCGCGTTTGCCGGCGGGCGTCCGGTCATAAAGGGAACGAACGACTTTTTTATTGGACAGTCGGACGTGGTGCCGGGACTGTTCCAGGCGGCGGGCATTCAGTCGCCAGGCGTGGCGAGCGCGCCGGCCATTGCCGAGCGCATGGAGCACGTGATGCGCGAGGCGGGCGTTGCTTTGCGCGAACGGGTCGATTGGGATCCGATTCGACACGCGCCGGACGACTTCGACCGTGCGCCGCTTGCACGCAAGGAGGAGCTCATTGAGTCCGACCCTGCATGGGGGCAGATCGTCTGCCGCTGCGAGACAGTGCCCGAGGCCGAAATCGTGGCCGCGATTCGATGCCGCCCGGGTGCGGTTTCGGTCGAGGGCGTCAAGCGGCGCTGCCGTGCGGGCATGGGTCGGTGCCAGAGTGGCTTTTGCCAGAGCCGCGTAGTGGCGATCCTAGCGCGCGAGCTGGGCTGCGATCCCAGCGAGGTGCTGTTGGAGGACGCTGGCTCATGGCTCGTTGAGGGACCTTTGAAGAGGGTGCGCTAGGATGGCGGAATTCAAATCGAGCGCGATTGATAGCGATGCCGTTGAGGCCGTGGCAACGCAGGCCTTCGACGTGGTCGTTATCGGAGGCGGCCCCGCCGGTATGGCAGCCGCGCTTGCCGCGCATAAGGCCGGCGCGCACGTGGCCATCGTGGAGCGCGAGCAACACTTGGGCGGCATCCTCCGCCAGTGCATTCATCCCGGTTTTGGCCTTTCGCACTTCAAGCAGGAGCTCACCGGCCCCGAATACGCGCAGCGCTTTATCGACCAGGTGCGCGCGACCAACATTGCGCTGTTCTTGGACAGCATGGTGATAGGGGTTGATTCGGGCGAGTCCGCGGAAGACGCCGCGGTCCACACCGTCACGCTCATGAGCCCCACCGGTATGCTGCAGCTCATCGAGCGCGCGGTCGTCCTTGCCATGGGTTGCCGCGAGCGCACGCGCAGCGAGATCAAGATCCCCGGCAGCCGACCCGCCGGCGTGTTTGCGGCCGGCCTAGCGCAGCGATATATCAATATCGAGAACCTCAAACCCGGCTCGCGCGCCGTCATTTTGGGCTCGGGCGACATCGGGCTGATCATGGCGCGCCGCTGCACGCTCGAGGGGATTTCGGTCGAGGGTGTGTACGAGCTCATGCCGTACGCCAACGGCCTGCGTCGCAATGTTAAGAACTGCCTGGAAGACTTTGGCATTCCACTGCATCTGTCTACCACGGTCACGCGTGTGATCGGGCACGATCGTGTGGAGGCTGTCGAGGTAAGCCAGGTCGACGAGCACCTGGCACCCATTCCGGGAACCGAGCGCATCGTTCCGTGCGACACGCTGCTGCTTTCGGTGGGCCTGATTCCCGAGAACGAGCTTTCGGTTGCCGCGGGCGTCGAGCTGGACCCACGTACGCGTGGCGCCGTGGTGGACCAGAGCCTGCAGACGGGCGTGCCGGGCATATTTGCCTGCGGCAACGTGCTGCACGTGCACGACCTGGCCGACAACGTGACGACCGAGTCCGAACGTGCCGGTGCGGCTGCGGCGGCGTGGGCGTTGGGGGCTGTCGGCACCGCGGCGGGAGTGGCGGGCGCGGGCTGCCAGCTCACGGTCTCCCCCGCTGGCATCGCAGGCTACGCACTGCCGGGACGCATCACGGCCGTGTCACTCACTAAGCTCAACTTCCGCGTACGTCGGCCGGTCGATGCTGCCCGCGTGCGCATTCTGGCAGGCAACGAGGAGCTGTTTGCAGGCAAGGTTCGCCCGTTTAAACCGAGCGTCATGGAAAGCTTCCCGCTGCCGGCAAAGGTGATTCAGCGCGCGCTCGACCTGGGTGTTAGCGAGATTGTCCTGTCCGTCGATCCCGTTGAAGAGGCGTAGAGTCATGAGCGCGAACGCGATCGAAACGCTGCAGTTCAACTGCACCACCTGCCCATCCGAGTGCCTCCTGACCGTGGAGGTCGAGCGCAGCGCAGACGGCGCCGTGGTAGAGGTGCGCTCCGTAACCGGCAACAGCTGCCCGCGCGGTGATAAGTTTGCACATCAGGAGCTCACCTGCCCCATGCGCGTGCTTACCACGACCGTGGCCGTATCCGGCGGCGACGAGGCGCTGCTGCCCGTGCGCACGGCCGAAGCCATCCCGCTCGAACTCCACGCCCAGGCGATGGACCTCATCCGCGGCCTGGTCGTCGACGCCCCCATCCGCATGGGCGACGTCGTACTGGCCAACATCCTCAACACCAACATAGACCTCATCGCCAGCATGGACATCGACCCAGCCTAAGCAGCAAATTTGGGACGGGGCTCTTTTAGCTGCTTTTGCAAGGAGTGTCCCCAGGTGCCGGCATAAAAGGAACGTCCCTATGTGCCGGGCATGGGATACCATGGTGGCAACCTAGCGAAAGGACGATGTATGGCACATGTCGATGACCAGCGTGTGGCGCGCGTGCTCGATGCGCTCGAGGCTCAGCACCCCGGCGCGCAGCTGCTTGTGAATGACCCGTGGTCGATCTACTATCTGACCGGCTTTTATGCCGATATGTT
The DNA here is from genome assembly GCA_027669525.1 of Coriobacteriaceae bacterium AM48-5. GTDB lineage: Bacteria > Actinomycetota > Coriobacteriia > Coriobacteriales > Coriobacteriaceae > Collinsella. The sequence goes on from JAQEDJ010000046.1 coordinate 4,925, forward strand.
CGAGCGTTTTTGCGGCGTGCTGCTCGCGCGCGATGACGAGCCCGTGATCTTAGTCAACGCCCTGCATCAGCTGCCCGAGTACGACAATGCCCGCGTGGCCTACCACACCGACACCGACGTCGTGACCGACGCCATCGCTCGCGAGGTCAATCCATCCAAGCCCCTCGGCATCGATACCGTAATGCGCTCCGGCTTTTTGCTGCCCCTTATGGATCGTTACGCCGCAAGCGAGTTCTTCCTGGGCGACTTTGCCGTCACCGCAGCACGCACCCACAAGGATGCCGCCGAGCAGGAGCTCATGCGCGTGTCCTCAGCCGCTAACGACGCCGTGATGTCCGACGCCATCAAGCTCGTTCACGAGGGCGTGACGGAGCGCGAAATTGCCGACCAGATGCTCGGCCTGTACCGCAAGCACGACTGCGAGGCTTTAGCTTTCCGCCCATCGTGAGCTTTGGCGCCAACGCCGGAGACCCGCATCACGAGCCCGACGGCACCGTACTCAAGCGCGGCGACGTGGTGCTGTTCGACATTGGCGGGCGTCATCGCAACTACTGCTCGGACATGACACGCACGTTCTTTTGGGGTGAGCCGGACGAGGAGACTGTACGCATCTACGACATCGTGCGCAGCGCCAACGAGGCTGCCGAGGCACTCATCGCACCGGGCGTGCGCATGTGCGACCTGGACCGCGCCGCGCGAGACGTGATTGAGGATGCGGGCTATGGACAGTACTTTACGCACCGCCTGGGGCACTCGATCGGTCTGCAGGACCACGAGCCGGGCGATGTCTCGCTCGTTAACGAGCAGGTCGTAGAGCCAGGCATGACGTTCTCTATCGAGCCGGGTATATACCTCCCCGGCCGCACCGGCGTCCGCATCGAGGACCTTGCCCTGGTCACCGAGTCCGGCGTCGAGATTCTCAACGCCTACCCCCACGAGGCCGTGCGCCTAGACTAGCCAATATGGCAAAGGGACAGCCCCTTTGCCACATCCCGTTAACGCAGTGCCACGAAAACGGGCCATCTGCTACGTTTAACCCGCATGAGTCGACCATGCGGGTCTTTTTTTAAAAATGGCAAGCCCTTTACCTGCGGTTTTGATTTCGCAATTCTCGGTATGGTCGAGGGTTACCGGTCAAACGTAGTAAATAGGCCCATTTCGTGGCGAGCAAGTCAACTCGAGGCGCAGGGCAGCCAAAAAAGCCCCGTCCCAAATTGACTGCTTTTGAGTTGCGGTGAAATACGGACCGTTTGAGGCTTCTGGCTTGTAAAACAGTCCGTATTTCACCGCAACTGATGAGGGGATGGGTTAACGGAGCAGCCCCGCTACTTCGCCGGCTAGGGTGATGGTACCGGCTGCTACGAAAGGCTCGCCCGCGGCATCGAAAGCCGCGAGGGCCTCGGATACGCTGGGGTACACGCCCGCGAGCTTGTCGGCGTCCACCAGGGAGGCAAGCTCCTGTGCGGGCAAGGCGCGATCGGAATCGGTCTGGGTTACGACCACGCGGGGGAACGCCGGAACCAGAACGTCAACGATACCCGCCACGTCCTTATCGGCCAGCGCGGCGCACAGCAGCGTGGGGCGATTCTCTACGCACGAATCGATCTCGTCCAGTGCGCTCACAAAGTTCTCGCAGCTCTGAGGGTTATGACAGGCGTCGATCAGCTTGAGCGGATTGGTTCCCAGCACATCAAAGCGACCCGGCGTGGGGCAGCCCATAAGCGACGCATCGAGCTTGTCATGATCGAGCTCGCGACCCAGATACCCCTCGCACAGCATAATCGCGCACGCGGCATTCTGCGGCTGATACGCCGGCTTGACCATGCTAGACGTATAGATCGCACGCGGCGTGGTGCAGCTAAACTCAACCGTGTCGCCCACATGTGCCGGCACCTTGGTCGTGGCATGGTTCACCACCAGCGGCACTATGCCGCACTCGCGACAACGTGCATCCATCACGCGCTGAACGCTCGCCTCGTGCGTACCCTCGCCCAAAACAACCAGGCGTCCAGGCTTAATAACCGCAGCCTTCTCCCCCGCAATGGCCTCGAGCGTATCGCCCAAAATGCGTGTGTGATCGAGCCCAATGCCCGTAATGGCAACGGCGACGGGATCGGTCGCACTCGTGGCGTCCCAACGGCCGCCCATGCCAACCTCAAGCACAGCAACATCTACCGCAGCCTCGGCAAACACCACCAGTGCGGCAGCCGTTAGAAGGTCAAACGGCGTGATGGTATAGGCGCGCTCCCCCGCCGCCACACGACGAGCATTCACGCGATTCCCCGCCTCGACGGCGGCAGAAACGCCACGGGCAAACGCCTCATCGCTCACAACGCGCCCATCGACCTCCATGCGCTCGGGATAGCGCACCAGCTGCGGCGACGTATACAGCGCGGTCTTGAGCCCCTCGCCCCGAAGGATGGCAGCCGAAAAACGCGTGGTCGAAGTCTTGCCATTGGTACCGGCAACCTGAATGCAATCGAAATATTCGTCGGGACGTCCCAGCTCATCGAGCATATCGACAACCGTCTCAAGCAGAGGCCCAGCATCCCCAGAGATCCGCCCCGTATCAGCAGCAAGCCCCACAGCCTCACCAAACGAAAGCAACTCAAACTCAAAAGGAACGGTATACAAGCCGGAACGCTTAGGCATTTTTAGAACCGCCATTCATAGAAAAATAAAACAGTATAGGTTGAGGATAGTCAGCGAAAACGCTCTGATGAGCCAAGGTGCCGTGAAACAAGGGCGCATAGGGCTTATGCCCATGCGCCCGAAGTTGAACGGCAGATTGGCCATCAGAGGCGTTTGCAGCGTCGAGTCAGCCGCCGTTCGTTAGAACGGCGGAATAGGTGTCCGCAGTAGCGAGCAAAGCATCGGGACGCGCCCCCGAGTAAACCTTACGAAAAGTCAGCAACCTGAGCAGTCAGCGCCGCCAGGATCTCCTTGAGCTCAGCTGCACGGTCCCTCTTCTTCTGGACCACGGCGGGCGCGGCCTTGGCCACAAAGCCCTCGTTGGCGAGCGTCTTCTCGCAGCCGGCGAGCTCCTTCTGTGTCGCGGCAATCTCTTTCTCCAGGCGTGCCTTCTCGGCCGAAAGGTCAACCTTGCCCTCGAGCACCACAAAGACCTCGACACCGCTGTCAACAACGGCAATGCTCGCAGCCGGCTTCTCAACGTCGGTGCCCATAACCAGCGAAGCCGTGTTGGCCAGCGGCTCAATCGTGGAGCGCAGGCTCTCGAGCTTCTCGATGTCCTCGGCACCGGCGCGCACGACCACGTCGAGCTCGGCCTTGGGGCTCAAGCGATAACGCGAACGGGTGGCGCGGGCGGCAGACACGACGGTGCGGCACAGCTCAAACGCACGCTCGGCGTCCTCGTCAACATACTTGGCGTAGTCGGCGGGCTCGGGCCACTTGGCGATCATGAGCGCCTCGGCGCGGTCAACGTTGCCCTCGGCATCCAAGTCAAGCACGCTGGCCGGCATGTTGTCCCAGATCTCCTCGGTGACAAACGGCATAAGCGGGTGCATCAGGCGAATAGAGGTGTCGAGCACAAAGATCAGGTTGCGCTGAGCCTGCAGACGGCCCTCGCCCTTCAGGCGGGCCTTGGTGACCTCGACGTACCAGTCGCAGACCTCGTTCCAGAAGAACTGCTGCACGCCGCGGGCCATGTCGCCAAAGGTGTAGTTCTCGATGCCCTCGGTAACCATCTTCACGGCCTTGGCCAGGCGGCTGAACATCCAGGCGTCGGCCGGCGTCTCCACGACGGGCTCGCCGGGCGTGTAGCCTCCATGTTCATGAGCAGGAAGCGGCTGGCGTTCCAGATCTTGGTCACAAAGCTCTTGGCTTGGTCGGTACGCGGGCTGTCGATGAGCTTCTTGGTCTTCTTGTCGATGTTCGCGTCGAACTTGACGTCCTGGTTGTTGGTGCACAGCGTCAGCAGGTTGAAGCGCATGGCGTCGGCGCCGTACATACCGATGAGGTCCATGGGGTCAACGCCGTTGCCCTTGGACTTGGACATGCGGCTGCCGTCCTTGGCCAGGATCGTCGGGTAGATGACGACGTCCTTAAACGGCACCTCGTCCAAGAAATACAGCGAACTCATGACCATGCGGGCGACCCACAGCGCGATGATGTCTCGTGCGGTGACGAGTGCGTCGTGGGGTGATGGCCCTCGAGCAGCTCCGGCTTTTGCGGCCAGCCCTGCGTGGCAAAGGTCCACAGCTGCGAGCTGAACCAGGTGTCTAGCACGTTCTCGTCCTGGTGCACGTGATGGCCGCCGCACTTGGGACACACGTCGGTGTCCTCGGTCAGCGCGTCCTCCCAGCCACAGTCCTCGCAGTAGAACACGGGGATGCGGTGGCCCCACCACAGCTGGCGGCTGATGCACCAATCCTTGAGGTTCTCCATCCAGGTGGTGTAGGTCTGCGTCCAGCGCGCAGGGTGGAAGGTCACCTTGCCGGAGTTGACGGCGTCGAGCGCCGGCCCCTTGAGCTTGTCGACGGCCACAAACCACTGCTCGGACAGCCACGGCTCCAGCGCGGAGTCGCAACGGTAGCAATGCATGACGGAGTGGTCGAGCTCTTCGACGTGATCGAGCAGGCCGTGTTCCTCAAACCACTTGATGACGGCCTCGCGGCACTCGTCGCGGTTCATGCCGGTAAACTCACCGTAGCCCTCGACGACCACCGCGTGCTCGTCGAAGATGTTGATCTGCGGCAGGTCGTGGGCCTGACCCATGGCGTAGTCGTTGGGGTCGTGGGCCGGGGTGACCTTAACGAAGCCGGAACCGAAGTTGGCGTCGACATGCCAATCCTCAAAGATGGGAATCTCACGGTCGACGATGGGGAGCTTAACGGTCTTACCCACGAAGGCGGCCTTCTCGGGGTCCTTCGGGGAGACGGCGACGCCCGTGTCGCCGAGCATGGTCTCGGGGCGCGTGGTGGCGACGACGATGTAGTCCTGGCCGTTGACCGGCTCGGTCAGCGGGTAGCGCAGGTGCCACAAGTGGCCCTTCTCGTCCTTGTACTCGGCCTCGTCGTCCGAGATGGCGGTGGTGCAGTTGGGGCACCAGTTGACGATGCGCTTGCCGCGGTAGATCAGGCCGTCGTGGTACCAGTCGCAAAAGACCTTGCGTACGGCCTGCGCGTAGTCCTCGTCCATGGTGAAGCGCTCGTTGTCGAAGTCGACGGAGCAGCCCATGCGCTTGATCTGCTCGACGATGATGCCGCCGTACTCGTGGGTCCAGTCCCAGCAGGCGTCGACAAACTTGTCGCGACCAATCTCCAGGCGGCTGATGCCTTCGCTCTTGAGCTTCTTGTCGACCTTGGTCTGCGTGGCGATACCGGCGTGGTCGGTGCCCAGCACCCAGCGCGTGGACTTGCCGCGCATGCGAGCCATACGGACGATGGCATCCTGGATGGAGTCATCGGTGGCGTGACCCATGTGGAGCTTGCCGGTCACATTGGGAGGCGGAATGGTGACGGTGCAGTCGCCCACGCCCTCGCGGCGCTTGTAGTAGCCGCCGTCGAGCCACTTCTGCAGGATCGCCGGCTCGTTGGTCGACGGATCGTAGTTCCTGGGCATCTCTTCCATATATCTCTCCCTTGCCCGTCGGCGTGTCCGCCTGCTTGGTTTTCGCTCGGTCAAGTCCTGACTCGCACGAAGAGCACATTTAGTGCTCTTCGGCTCGTGCGGAATCTACGAAAACCAAGCAGGCGGACACGCCTTAGGTATCGATTACTTCAGCCTGAAAGTACTAACTTGACAATCTCACAGAATAGCACAGGCATACCTGCCGAAAAGGGACAGGTTTATTTTGGTAGGTTTTATCAGGGGAAACGACATTTGCCCAGATAAAACCGACCAAAATAAACCTGTCCCTAAAAGGCAGGTCCCGCGGTGGTTGCCGCGGACCTGGATTCAAGCTATTTACCCGTAAATGCGCTGGGGCTGCTCTTCACCCTTAACCGCCGCTTCGGTTACGACGACCTTGGCAACGCCCTCCTCGCTGGGGAGGTCGAACATCGTCTGCTGCAGCACATCCTCGCAGATGGCGCGCAGACCGCGGGCGCCGGTCTTGCGGGCAAGCGCCATGCGGGCGATCTCGTGCAGCGCCGCGTCCTCAAACTCAAGATCGACGTCCTCGAGCTGGAACATCTTGCGGTACTGGCGCACCACGGCGTTCTTGGGCTCGGTCAGGATCGACACCAGGTCGTCCTCGTCGAGCGCCTGCGTCTGGGTGACGACGGGCGTACGGCCCACGAACTCGGGAATCATGCCAAAGGCGTTGAGGTCCTGCGGGAGCACCTGGCGCAGCAGGTCGTTCTCGTCGACCGAGGTGGGACCGGCGATCTCGGAGTTAAAGCCAACGCCCTTGTTGCCCACGCGATCGGCAATGATCTTGTCCAGACCCACAAAGGCACCGCCGCAGATGAACAGGATGTTCGTCGTGTCGATCTGCAGCAGCTCCTGCTGGGGATGTTTGCGGCCGCCGGTGGGCGGAACACTTGCCACCGTGCCCTCAAGAATCTTAAGCAGCGCCTGCTGAACGCCCTCGCCCGAAACATCGCGGGTGATGGAGAGGTTCTCGGCCTTGCGGGCGATCTTGTCGATCTCGTCCACGTAGATAATGCCAACCTGCGCGCGCTCAATGTCGCCATCGGCAGCGTTGATGAGCTTGAGCAGGATGTTCTCAACGTCCTCGCCCACGTAACCGGCCTCGGTGAGCGCGGTGGCGTCGGCGATGGCAAACGGCACCTCGAGGATGCGTGCGAGCGTCTGGGCCAGCAGCGTCTTGCCGGTACCGGTGGGGCCGAGCAGCAGAATATTGGACTTGGCGAGCTCAACCTCGTTCATATCGTCGTCAAACTGGCCGCCCATGCCCGATGCCTCGTCAAAGGCGGACACCGCGGCACCGCCCTCGATCACGCGACGGTAGTGGTTGTACACGGCCACCGACATGGCGCGCTTGGCGTCCTCCTGGCCCATAACATAGGCCGAAAGCTCGTCATAGATCTCGTGCGGCGTCGGCACGTGCGTGATGACCTGACGGTCGTCCTCGAGCTCAAAACCCTCCGTCTCGGGGTCAACGGCAGGCTGGGACGCAGCCTGGCCGTGGTCATTGAGGAAGCCCGGGAGATTGCCGTTGCGGGCGGCGTCCATAAAGTCCGAAGCCAGCGACTCCTCAAGGATCTCGGAGCAGGCGGCGACGCACTCATCGCAGATAAAGATGTTGGTCGGACCCTTTACGAGACGACGGACCTGGCCCTGCTCTTTTCCGCAGAAGGAGCAGCGGATGGGGTTGCCGTTCTCGTCAAAGTTGTCCTGCATGTTACCTGCCATCCTAGGCGTCCTTCGCGGCAAGGTCGCGCGAGGTGACGATACGGTCGATCAGGCCGTAGTCGAGGGCCTCGGCAGCGGTCAGGTAGTTGTCGCGCTCGGTATCGGCCTGGACCTTCTCGATCGGCTGGCCCGAGGCATCGGACAGAATCTGGTTGAGCTCGCGGCGGGTCTTCTTGATCTCCTCGGCAACGATCTCGATCTCGGTCTGCTGGCCCTGGGCACCGCCGCTGGGCTGGTGAATCATGACCTTGGAGTGCGGCAGGCAGAAGCGCTTGCCCTTGGCGCCAGCCGAAAGCAGCACGGCGGCCATGGACGCAGCCATACCGACGCAGATGGTGGAGACCTGCGGCTTGATAAAGTTCATGGTGTCAAGAATCGCCAGGCCGGAGTAAACCTCGCCGCCGGGCGAATTGATGTAGAGCGAGATATCCTTCTCGGCATCCTGGCTCTCAAGATGCAGCAGCTGGGCAACGACCAGGTTGGCGCTGACGGAGTTGATCTCCTCGCCCAAGAAGATGATGCGGTCGTTGAGCAGGCGCGAATAGATATCGTAGCTGCGCTCGCCGCGCGGCGTCTGCTCGATAACGTATGGCACGAGGGCGGAATCGAACTTAGCGATCATACGCATCTCCATTTCTCTCTTGCGGACCAAATTGGTTCTAGATAAACGTACGGTGCCCGCATGCTATGCATTGGCTGGCACCGTACGAAGCAACCGGATAACCGGTGTATAACTTTACCCCATCACAGGCGCACGCATGCGCTCGCGGGCAAGGTGGCGAGAATTACTCGGCGTCCTTGGCGGTCTCGTCGACCTCGGTCACCTTGGCGTTCTCGACAGGTGGTCGACGGCCTTGGAGCGACGGATGGACTCACGGACGGCAGGCATGCGACCATCGGCGATGAACTCGGCCTTGGAAGCCTCGACGTCCTTGACGCCGGCCTTCTCGAACTCGGCGTTGATGTCGTCCTCGGTGACCTCAATCTTGAGCTCACGGGCGAGGGCGTCGAGCGCCAGGGACTCACGGGCAACGTCGTTGGCCTGCTTGTGCAGGTCGCCGATGAACTGCTCCATGGTCAGGCCGGAAGCGGGCAGCCAGGTGTCCAGCGTCATGCCGCGGGCAGCGAGGTTGGACAGGAAGTTCTGGCCAAGCTCCTCAAAGACGGACTGCTCGTAGTCGGCATCCATCTCGTCGAGCTGCAGGCGCTCGGCGAGAGCGGAGACGCAACGGTTCTCCTTCTCGGCCGGGAGGCGGGAAGCCTTGTCCTGCTCGATCTCGATCTTGATGGCGTCGCGCATAGCGTCGATGCTGTCGAAGCCAAAGTCGGACTTGACGAGCTCGTCGGTGAGCTCGGGGGTGTTGCGGACCTTGATGCCCTTGACGGTGACCTCGACGGTGTGGGTCTCGGCCTCCTCGCCCTCCTCGGCCTCGTCGGTCCAGGTGACGGACTTGACGTCGTCAACGTTGGCGCCGATCAGAGCCTCGTTGAACTCGGCGGGGTTGCTGTCGCTACCGGCGATGAGCATACGGCCCTCGGCGGCGAAGTTATCGGCGTTCTCGACGGCCTTGAGGTCGACGGTGACGTAGTCCTCGGCCTCGACGGCGCGACCCTCGACGTCCTCGAAGGTGGCACGGTAGTTGAGAAGCATCTCGACCTGGTTGTTGATCTCGGACTCGGTGACCTCCGCGGGAGGCATCTCGATCTCGACGGCGTCGAAGGAGGAGAGCTCGGCGGCGGGACGCAGAGAGAACTCGACGGTGTAGGTGTAGTCCTCGTGATCCTTGGCGAGGTCGAGCTCCTTGTAGTCACCGTTCTTGGTGGGGACGATGTCCAGCTCGTTGAGGACGGCGGGCTCGTTGGCGGCGATCAGGTCGTTGGTGGCCTGAGCGAGGGTAGCCTCGGCGCCAAGAGCGGAGTCGATGACCGGACGGGGAGCCTTGCCGGCACGGAAGCCCGGGAAGCGGTACTTCTTGGCGGTGTCCTTGTAGGCCTTCTTGATCGCGGCGTCGACGTCGGCGGCCGGGATGGTGACCGTAGCGGTGAGCTTGGCGTCCTTGACGTCAGAAGCGGTGATGTTCAACACGTTCCTCCTCATACTGCCCAGCTTATCTGAGGTGCTGGTACCTTTATGCAACAAAGAGTCGCGACGGCCGAAGCCGACGCAGGTGCGATGGTGCGGGCGAAAGGACTCGAACCTTCACGGGAATCCCACCAGAACCTAAATCTGGCGCGTCTACCAATTCCGCCACGCCCGCATGAACGCACAGACTACGAATGATAGCAGATACGAACGGCAAGCGCACGCACACCTTTTACAGGCTCACGACCTCACCACGAGTGCAAAAGGCGGGACGAGTTGCCCCGCCCCGCCCATTACGACTTGTTCGCTGCCCCGCTACTCCCCCAGCAGGGCCTTCTCGGGCGTAATCGGCAGCGATCGAACCTGGTGGCCGGTGGCGTGTGCGACGGCCGAGGCCACGGCGGCGAGCGGCGTGTTGATGACGACCTCGCCGATCGACTTGGCGCCAAACGGGCCCGTCGGCTCGTAGCTCGGCTCAAAGGCCACGCGAATGCTGCCGATATCCAAGCGCGTGGGCAGCTTGTAGCTCATAAAGTTGCCGGTGCGCAGACGGCCGCGTTCATCGTGCTCGACGATCTCGTAGAGCGCGTGGCCGATGCCTGGGCAATGCCGCCCTCGGCCTGGACGCGCGCGAGCGCCTCATTGATCACGGTGCCGCAGTCGACGGCTGCCGCGTAATCCACCACGGTCACCTTGCCGGTGGCCTTGTCGACCTCGACCTCGGCAATGCCGGCCATAAACGGCGGAGGCGAAACGGGCAGGCAGGCAGAAGCATGCGAGGTGAGCGCGTCGCCACCCGCGATGTTCTTGACGCACAGGTTGGCAAAGTCGCGCAGCGTGAGGTAGCGGTTCTGCTCGCGCGCGGCGCGCTCGTCGGACAGACGCACGTACTGGCCGTCGAAGACCACGTCGGCGGCGTCCACGTCCCACATCTGGGCGGCCTTGACGCAAATCTTCTCGCGCAGCTCGGTCGCGGCGTTCTTAGCGGCAAGGCCCGTCACGTACGTACCCGAGCTCGCGTACGAGCCGGCGTCGAACGGCGACACGTCGGTGTCCACACCGCGCACCACGATAAGCGAGCTCTCCACGCCCAGCTCCTCGGCGGCAATCTGCGCCAGGATCGTGTCGACGCCCATGCCGTTATCGGTGGCGCCGGTGCCGATGGTAATGAAGCCGTCCTCTTCCAGGCGCATGTCGATACCGGCGATATCCACGTTGGAAATGCCAGAGCCCTGCATGGTGAGCGCACAGCCCAGAGCACGCACACGGTCGCCCAGGTCGACGGCCAGCGGCTTGTCGCGCCAACCGATCATGTCCATCGCGCGCAGCAGGCAGCGGTCGAGCGCGCAGGCGTTGAGCTTCTCGTTGTAGTACTGCGGCATGATCTCGCCCTCGCGCACGATGTTCTTAAGGCGCAGGTCGGCGGGGTCCATGTGCAGCATGTCGGCAAGCTCGTTGACGGCGCTCTCCACGGCAAACTGGCCCTGGGTGGCACCGTAGCCGCGATACGCGCCGCCGCGGTTGGTGTTGGTGTAGACGGCGTCCCAGCTAAAGCGGCTCGCCTTCACATGGTTGTAGATAGGCAGGCTCTTGTGGCCCGAGAGGCCGATCGTCGTGGTGGCGTGCTCGCCATAGGCGCCGGCGTTGGACAGCGTGTGCAGGTCGATGGCCGTGATGGTGCCGTCGTTCATGGCGCCCAGCTTAACGGTCATCTGCATCTGGTGGCGCGAGTTGCCCGCAGTGATGGTCTCCTCACGGGTGTAGCAGCAGTAGCTCGGACGGCCGGTCTGCTGCGTCACAAACGCAACGAAGATCTCGCAGCAGCCCGTCTGCTTGGAGCCAAAGCCACCGCCGATGCGCGGCTTAATGACCTGCACCTGCGACTGCGGAATGTCGAGCGACTGCGCGACCATGCGGCGCACGTGGAAGGGCACCTGCGTAGAGGTGGTCACCGAGATGCGTCCGAATGCGTCAGTCGTCGCGAAGGCACGGAAGGTCTCCATGGGCGCGGTCTGCGTGGCCTGGCTGGTGTAGGTGCGCTCAAAGACGATATCGCTCTGGGCGAAGGCCTCATCCAAGTCACCAAAGTCGCTCGTGCCGCTGCATACCAAGTTGCGCGGGACGTCGCCGCCCTGCGGGAACATAAAGGTCACGTCGCCCTCGGGGTGGACCACGATGTCGTTATCGAGCGCCTGGGTAAAGTCGAGCAGGGCTCGAGCACCTCGTAGTCGACCTTGATGAGCTTGAGCGCCTTGTCTGCGGCCTCCTCGGTCTCGGCGGCGACGATCGCCACCTCTTCGTTTTGGTAACGGACGAGGTTCTCGAGGATCAAGCGGTCGTAGGGACTCGGCTGCGGATAGCTCTGACCGGCGATGGTAAAGCGGCGCTTGGGCACGTCCTCATAGGTGTAGACGCCCACGACGCCCGGCACCTTCAGGGCGCGAGACGTGTCGATGGAGCAGATCTTGGCGCGGGCATAGGGGCTGCGCTTGAGTTTGACGATCAGGCGCCGGCGGGCACCATATCGCCCGTGTAGACGGGACGGCCCTCGAGCAGCGCCTTCGAGTCCTTCTTAGGCTGCTTATGGGTAATCTGCTTGTACGAGACACCGTCGCAGCTGGTGTCGTTGACCGGCAGCTCGGGCATCTCAAAGCCCACCTGCACGCCGGACTCGTTGAGGAAGCGGACAATGGCGCGCAGCTGGCTCTCGTAGCCGCTGCAGCGGCACAGGTTGCCGGCGAGCTGGCGCGACAGTTCCTCGCGCGTGGCGACGAGGCTCGGGTCCTCCTTGGCGGCGCGGGCAAGCGCCAGCACGTTCATGATAAGGCCGGGGGGCGCAAAAACCGCACTGCTCGGCGCTTCGGCAGCCATCGCGCGGGCGAGCGCCTCGGACTCAGCCTTGAGACCCTCGAGCGTGGTGATGGTATGGCCCT
>JAQEDJ010000047.1 GCA_027669525.1 Coriobacteriaceae bacterium AM48-5
AAGGCTGGCAAGCCCGGCATGGGCTGCACAGCCACTTGCGCCTATATCGAAAACGATACGCTCGCCATCCGCCCACGTGGCGACTCGCGCGCCTACCTGCTCCACGAGGGCACGCTCATCCGCGTGACCCGCGACCACTCCTATGTGGAAGAACTCGTGGACGCCGGCGAGATTACGGCAGACGAGGCTCGCGTCCACCCCAACCGTTCGGTCATCACCCGTGCGCTGGGCTCGGACCCCGCCATGTATGCCGACCACTTCACTCTGCATATCGAGGAAGGCGACCGCCTGATCCTGTGCTCTGACGGCCTTTCGAGCATGATTCCCGATAGCGATATCGAGAACATCGCCACGCAGTCCTCAACCGCGCAAATCTGCGTCGACAACCTAGTGGACGCTGCGCTTGCCGCCGGCGGCCACGACAACGTGACCGTAGTAGTCGTTGACCTGGTTGACGATGGCGTTATGCGCGAGGCGCAGCGCGTGCGTCGCCGCAACATTACTATCGCCGCCATTCTGGCCCTCGTCTTTGTGCTGGCAGCTGGCATCTGGGCCTACACGGGTGTCACCGGCTCGTACTACCTGGGTACCTACCAGGGCAATGTCGCCGTCTGGCGCGGCCTGCCCGGCAAGCCGCTCGGACTCAAGCTCCACTGGCTCGAAAGCGAAACCAGCATCAAGCTATCCGACCTGCCCGAAGACACGCAAAACCGCCTCAAGGCGGGCATTCCGCAAACAAGTGTCGACGATGCGCAGGACACGATATCCAAGTACCGCCACCAGATCGACGAGGAGCAGACCCGCCAGGTGATTGACGCGCAGACGATTCGCGACAACACCAATCAGGGATCGACCTCCGAATCAGATTCCGAGAAAACCGCCGAACAGTCCGCCGAGGCCGAAGCCTCCGATAAGAATTAGAAAGGGAGTGCCGCTTATGAGTCGCCGCAACACCGAGCTGCTCTTGCTCATCGCCTCGGCGTTCCCCGTCATCCTGCTGTATGCGATGTACGTGCTCACCGCGGGCGCCGCCATCTCCTTTGAGACGCTCGCCGTGCCGATCGGCCTCTTTGCCGCCTTCGCCGCGGCACATATCGCCGTGCGCATCTTGGCGCCCGGCGCCGACCCCGCCATCCTACCCATCGTATTTATACTTTCGGGCATCGGCATCACGTTCGTGACACGCCTCGCCCCCGCTCTCGCCATCTCGCAGCTCATCATCCTGTTTGTCTCGGTGGCCTGATGGTGGGAACGCTCGCACTGGTCAAAAACCTCGACGTGGTCATGCGCTACAAGTACACCTTTGGCATCATCGGCATCATCCTGCTGATGCTGCCCATCTTTATCGGCACCACGATCTCGGGCTCCAAGCTGTGGATTCGCATCGCGGGCTTTACCATCCAGCCTGGCGAGTTCGCCAAGGTCTTTATCGTGCTGTTCCTGGCTGGGTACCTGGCCGAGAACCGCGAGCTGCTCTCCATCTCCAACCGCAAGATCCTGGGCTTTAAGATCCCTCGCCTGCGACTGCTGCTGCCGCTGTTTGCCGTGTGGGGTGTGTGCCTGCTCGTCGTCGTCTTCGAACGCGACCTGGGTTCGGCCGTGCTGTTCTACACCATCTTCTTGCTGATGCTCTACGTTGCCACGGGGCGCTTTTCGTATGTCGTTATCGGCCTTGCGCTCTTAGCCGTTGGAGCTGTGGGCGCCTACAAGTTCCTGTCTCACGTTCAGGTGCGTTTCCAGGTTTGGGTCGATCCGTTTAAGGACGCCCAGGGCCAGGGCTACCAGATCGTCCAGTCGCTCTTCTCGCTTGCCGATGGCGGCCTGGTCGGTGTTGGCATCGGCAACGGCATGGCCAACAACATCCCCGTCGTCGAGTCCGACTTTATCTTTTCGGCTATCGGCGAGGAGATGGGCCTTTTGGGCGGCGGCGCCGTGCTCATCCTGTTTATGCTTTTTGCCGTGCGTGGCCTCACCACGGTGCCCGCGCTAAATCCGACCTTGCCGCCTTTAGCGCCACCGGTCTTACGGCAGCCATCAGCTTCCAGGCCTTCTTGATCGTTGGCGGCGTAACCCGCCTGATCCCGCTGACCGGCGTCACCCTGCCCTTTATGAGCCAGGGCGGCTCCTCGCTGCTGGCAAGCTTTATCATCGTCGCGCTCCTGCTGCGCGCCGGTGACGAGGCGACCGGACGCGAGGCCGAGCTTACCGGCACCGGCACCATGGCCGCCATCACCGATGATCAGGTCGCATCTGCCGCCGCCCCGACGGGCACGCGCTTTGCCACCTCGTCTTCCTACGGCAGCGGCAGCCATTCCGTCGGCTCGCGCATGCGCCGTCGCCTGCTCGACACGCCTGAATCCGGTGTGCTCGGCCGCGTTGCGCTCGCCAACCGTCTAACCCGTGCGGTGCTCGCCTTTACGGCGCTGTTCGCCATCCTTATCGGCAACCTCACCTATGTCCAGGTCATTAAGGCCAAGGACTATCAGGACATGCCGACCAACAACCACACCATCGCCCGCTCCAAGTACATCCAGCGCGGCTCCATCATCACGTCCGACGGCGTGACGCTGGCCGAGTCGCTGCAGCAGGAGGACGGCACCTACGTACGCTCCTACCCCAACGGTAACCTGGCAGCGCACGTGGTTGGCTACGTGAGCCAGCAGTATGGCACCACCGCCATCGAGAGCGTCATGAACGACACGCTCACCGGTTCTAAGGACTACTCCAGCTGGAACAACGCCATCGCGTCGCTCGCGGGCCAGACCCAGCCGGGCAACACCGCCAAGCTCACCATCGACTCGCGCATCCAGACGGCGGCCGAGCAGGCACTCAAGGGCTTTAAGGGCGCTGTAGTGGTCATCGACCCGCGTACCGGCGCGGTGCTCGCATGTGCCAGCTCGCCCACCTACGACAACACCAACATCGATGCCCTGCTGCAGACGGGCGGCGGCGAGGACGGCTCCATGTACAATCGCGCCATGGACGCGCTGTACACGCCGGGCTCAACGTTTAAGGTCGTTACGCTTTCCGCGGCACTCGAGACCGGCACCGCCAGCCTTACCAGCACCTACCAGCGCCCGGCTCCATGGACATCGGCAACGCACCGGTCACCAACTATGCCAACGAGAGCTACGGCACCATCAGCCTGCAGCAGGCCTTTGCCGTGTCCTCCAACGTCGTCTTTGGCCAGGTGGCAAACGAAGTTGGCGCAAACACGCTCGTGCAGTTTGCCAACGCCTTTGGCTACGGCCAAAAGCTCGGCCAGGACCTGACCTCCGCGGCCTCCATCATGGCCGACCCGTCGCTCATGACCGAGTGGGAGACCGCCTGGGCCGGCGCCGGCCAGCCTGTCGGCATGGACCACACGCCCGGCCCGCAGACCACCGTCATGCAAAACGCCGTGATTGCCGCCGCCATCGCTAACAGCGGCGTAGTCATGGACCCGTACTTTGTAGCCCAGGTACTCGCCCCGGACGGAACCGTGGTCAAGACCACGCAGTCCCGCTCGCTGGGTCAGGCCGTCAGCTCCGCCACGGCCGACCAGGTCAAGCAGGCCATGCTTGCCGTCGTCCAGTCCGGCACCGGCACCGATGCCCAAATCCCCGGCGTCAAGGTCACCGGCAAGACCGGCTCGGCCGAAACCGGCGGCACCAACGTCAACTCGATGTTCGTTGGCTTTGCACCTTACGATTCACCCACGGTCGCTATCTCGGTGGCCTTAGAGGATTACGACAAGCATGACGTCAAGGCCGCCAAGATTGCCGGCATCGTCCTGACCGCGGCGCTCGCCGCACAGGGAGCGTGATGCCCATGATCGAATCGGACACCCGAGGCGCGCCGCGACCGAAGAGTTAGCGGCAACGCGCCACACGGCCCCAGCGGCCACATCGTAGGTACTACACACATCGTTGAGCGAATAGTTATGTTAGGAGCAGGAATGGAACAGAGGGTCCTCGGGGGAAGATACCTCCTCAAGGATAAGGTGGGGACAGGCGGTATGGCGACCGTCTACCGTGCGCAGGACCAGGTCCTCGACCGCACGGTAGCCGTCAAGATCATGCTGCCGCAGTATGCTGGCGACGCAACCTTCGCCGCACGCTTTAAGCAGGAGGCCCAGGCAGCAGCCGGTCTCTCCTCCCCCTATATCGTGGGCGTCTACGATTGGGGCAAGGACGGCGACACCTATTACATCGTCATGGAGTACCTGCGCGGTACCGACCTTAAGAGCGGCATCAAGAGCCACGGCGCCCTCGACCCCAAGAAGGTCGCCCAGATCGGCTCGCAGATCAGCTCCGCGCTTTCGGTCGCCCACAAGCACGAGATCATCCACCGCGACATTAAGCCGCAGAACATCATGGTGCTGCCAGACGGCAACATCAAGGTGATGGACTTTGGCATCGCGCGCGCCAAGAACAGCCACCTCACGCAAGACAACAACGTGCTGGGAACCGCCCACTACGTCAGCCCCGAGCAGACCCGTGGTCAGGACCTCGGCCCCACCTCGGATATCTACTCGCTGGGCGTCGTGATGTACGAGTGCGCCACCGGCCGCGTTCCCTTTGACGGTGACGACGCTATCTCGGTCGCACTCAAGCAGGTCAACGAGCTGCCTATTCCGCCGAGCCAGATCAACTCCGGTGTCGACGCGACCTTGAGCGCATCATCCTCAAGTGCATGGAGAAGGACCCGGCAAACCGCTTCCAGACCGCCGACGAGCTGCGTCAGGTGCTCAACAGCTACCTGTCGGGCCGTGCCGTCAACATCTCGGAGTCCACGCGCATCATCGGTGCCCCCGGTGAGCTGGGCGCCACCAAGACTCGCGAGCTTTCCGATCAGACGCGCGCCATGGTGCGTCCCGTCTCGGGCGTGAGCGGCCAGAATACCGCCCGTAGCTCGGTTTCGGGCTCCACCGGCTCCTACGAGGTCGAAAAGCCCAAATCCAACAAGAACAAGATCATCGCCGCCGTGGTGGCAGCCGTTGCCGTCATCGGTATCGTGGTGGCCTTTGCCACAGGACTCTTTGGCGGCGAGCAGGTCACCGTGCCCGATGTACTAGGCAAGGACCAGCAGACTGCCGTCGAGCAGATCAAGGAAGCCGGCCTCGAGGTCGGCACCATCGACCAAAGCTACAACGACGATGTCGACGAGGGCAAGGTCGCCGAGCAGACGCCCAACGGCAACACCAAGAAGGCCAAGGGCACCAAGGTGAACCTGGTGATCTCCAAGGGCCCCAAGCCCTCCGAGAAGGTCGAGGTTCCCCGGCTGGTCGGCCTGACCAAGGACCAGGCAGAAGCCGCGCTGGCAAGCGTTGGCCTGAAGGGCAACGCCTCCGAGGAGGCCAACGAGGCCGATGAGGCCAGGTCTTTGAGCAGGGCACCGAAGCCGGTAAGGAAGTCGAGAAGGGCACGACCATCTCGTACAAGGTCTCGAGCGGCCCGGATACCACGTCCGTCCCCGACCTGACCGACATGACCGAGGCCCAGGCGCGCAACGCCCTCGATATGGCAGGCTTTGGCGTCGACGTCAGCTACCAGGAGAACGACTCCGCCACCGAGGGCACCGTCATTAGCTGGAACCCCAGTGGCAAGCAGAAGCCCGGTGCCACGATTACCGTCGTCATTGCCAAGAAGTCCGGCAAGGCCACCGTCCCGGGCAACCTGTACGGCAAGAGCATTTCCGCCGCCGTCACCGCGCTCAACAACGCCGGCTTCTACAACATCGCGTTCTGCGATCAGAACGGCAACCCCGTGAGTGGCAA
The DNA here is from genome assembly GCA_027669525.1 of Coriobacteriaceae bacterium AM48-5. Lineage (GTDB taxonomy): Bacteria > Actinomycetota > Coriobacteriia > Coriobacteriales > Coriobacteriaceae > Collinsella. The sequence continues at coordinate 5,759 of JAQEDJ010000047.1, forward strand.
CGAAAACGCCACCGTCACGGGCGTCTCCCCCACCGGCAAGCAGTCCACCGACAGCACGATTACGCTGACGGTTGCACTTTCTGGCTCGGGTTCGGGTTCAGGCACGAGCACGGGCGACGATTCCGGTACGACCAACTAGTCGCAACCCAACCGCTCATTACGGCTCTCGCCGCAAACATATTCGCTCACAGCGCCCGCTTGCTCCCCCAGCAAGCGGGCGCTTCATTTTTGACATGGCATGAATCAGAAGAGCCCGGCACCGTAGCGGTACCGGGCTCGATATTCCTCTGGTGCCCCCGGGCGGATTCGAACCGTCGGCACCCGCTTTAGGAGATATGATTTAATGCTACCCCCTGTCATTCATCAAGCAACATTGAACAACATATAACCGCAGATAAAAAGACCAATTTGCTTGCGTCCTTCTGCTGGGCCTTTCATGAAAATAGGGACACCGAGCGCAACGCGTTGCGCTCGGTGTCCCAAGCTGTTGCAATGAGAATGAGAATCAAGGCTTCGATAGCAGGATGACAACGCGGGCATAATTTGATTTTTGAAATATGGACGAATTCCTCGTCAGGAGGGTAAAATGATGCCGACGGCAGCCCAAGTTGTAGAGAGCTGGGCAGAGCCGTTGCTTAATGAAGTTGGGTCATCGTCTTAGCGACGGTGGCCTTTCTTTTTGGGCTTCGAACCCTGCTTGAGTGCCTTGGAAAGGCCGACAAGGGCCGTGAGGAGCGAGACCATAGCGGTCAGGAGCTTCACGAGCTCGGTGAAATCGGTCATGGGCATCACCTCCCATCGAATGGAGGCTCTGCCCGGCACGAGGGCTGCCGACAGCGAGGATGATTTTATCAGAGTGGTTGGCCCTCTCCGATCAATCCACGCTCCTCACCCTCGCGAAGAGTGCGAGCATGGCAGAATCGGCACTAAACGGCAGTGCGTTAGGGCACCGACGACGAGCTTTCAAAAACTAGCAAGGCGTGTCGCCGTTGCGGTACCGGGCTCGACAAGCCTCTGGTGCCCCCGGGCGAATTCGACCCCCCCGCGGGAAATTGGTGACGCGGGCGCCGGCGGCCCGAATTGGCCGAGCGCGACATGGCCTGCAGGGGACAGACCAAGCGCTTGGAGAGCGCCCGCGTACGCGTCGCGGTTGCCCGCCGGATCGAGGAGGTCGGACACATGCGCGACTACCCCGACCGAATGGGCGAACTTGAGCGGCGGCTCAGGAGGGATGGCATCGAGCTCGCGAGGTCGAAGGGCGGAGCCTCCAGTATCGCTCCCGCCGAAGGCGGGCAAGATGATTCCGTGCAACGGAATCATCTTGCTTGCATGGGGCGAGCCGGTTGGCCAGGCAATGCGAGCCCAGGCAGATGTGCGCCGGTTGAGCCGACGCCGAGAAGACGCGATCGATGGGGAGCGTCGCACGACGGCGCTCGGCGGCCCGGCGCGAGAGGCCCCGCCCGGCGACTACGGCGGAGCGATGGCGACTACTGGAAGCCATCGAGCGAAGCCGTTCGGCGAACGGGGCCGGTGTGAGCGGAGGCGGACGAAACGCGACCCTGGGGAGCGTTGCCAGGGAACCGTAGCGAGAGCGGCGCCATGCTTCGCGGGGCCCCGCCCATAAGCGGGACCCATCAGCCGCGAGGCCAATTGTTTTGGCGGCCCTACGATGGAAGCCGGTCTAGAAGTCTATCGTCCCTGCAACGTCCTCGACTTTCTTCCGATAGGCTGACCGAGCAGCCTCTTCGCGAGCTTGGCGCTTCCGTTCCTTCTCAAGATATTCGGTCTCAAGTTTGTTGGCCTCTTCCACGCACAAGACGAGGGTGTCACGGTGATAGTCCCTAACTTCTTCGATGGTGGTCCCATTAAGGATTATTTCGTCGCCGACGACCGATGCGATATGGGGCCTATGCATGGTGGTAAATCTTGGCGGCAAGTCCCAGGACTTCAAGAAGAGCTCGCACCACAGAGAGCTGGGGCGTCTCGACAATCGGAACGGCACTTCGTACAGGGCACTTCCCCTCGTTCCGTCGTTCCTCGGTTCTCCCACCTCATCGACCACAATACCGATGATTCTGATGGGCTCAGAGCCCTCGCCCTCTTCTTCGCGTTTTTTCGAAGTCGTCTGAGCGATGCGGCGCTTGGGCACAACCGACGGCTTCTTCTTGACCCCATAAAGGGTCGCAAGCAAATCGTTATAGCCACGAGACTCGACCCCATCGCCCAAGTCGACCGCCAATTTCCCCTTGAGGAAGGTCGGGAGGCTTTCCTCAACGCCCCCTTCCTTTATTACCGGGATAAACTTCCTCTCATTATGCCCAGAGAACAGTTCTCCGCTGATGATATGGCCCTCGTATCCAACCCCACCGATTCTCGCATCGGCCTTCTGCTTATATGCTGGGGTGCAGACGATAAGAACATAGTCCGACGACCTGACCGACTGCTCCATGAACTGCGGCAACCTGTCACCCAGTTCGAGATCATATTGGTCCAGGACTGCATCGATCCCGTCCGACAGAAGGCGGTTGGCCAGCGCCTTTACCCATTCGCGGTGTTCTTCGCTTTCCCATGCGTAGGATATGAAAACCTTAGTCAACATGACCCCCAAAGACTAGTCCGAAATCTACAGTCGCTCATATGCCCTCTTCACGAGCTCACCCATTAGCCTCCTGCGCCGACCGAGGAAGTCCTCGTAATCAAGCTCTTCGAATCCGAGGGGCAGGGCGTGTTCCTCGCAGTTGCGGCGATACTCGTCCTCCCCCAGCGCGTCGCGATACCTACGAACGTACTCATTCGGGGCATCATCCGAGATGTAGATATTGTTCTGGTAGTCAACGAGGGTGAAGTTACCTCGGTTGCTGCGCTGCGAAAGGTAGCCCTTGGCCCTCAGGTAGTTATCTGGGAACAGATGGTGCTTGTCCAGGGCCTTCTTGGAACCCGACGAACCGGTAAGCAGCAGCTGAGAAAGAGGGGCCGTGCTGAACAGCGCCTTGGCACCGAGCACAACCTGAGCCGCGACGAAGCCCCACCAGGTCGGACCCGTCGCCTCGTTTGCATCGAGGGAGCTGGGCAGCGTAATGGAGAAATAATCGTCCGTCATGATGGCGGCGAGCCTACGGTCGAAGTACGCCTGGAACTCGTCGGCAGTATCAAGGCGCGAGACATCGTTAAGTTGCTGCTCGAACTCGGATTCGAAGGATCCCACATAGAGCCCCGTTATGGCTGCGGCGAAATACCAGCGCCGCACGAGCCTGCGCACAGCCAGCGGCTCCATGTCGAACTCATAGCGCCCGATAAGGTAGAACGCATAGCAGAACATGAGCGCGTTGCCCGACCCCACCTGGTCAGAGCAGACGTAGCCCGCCTCCGCCAGCGTGTTGATGAAGGCATGCCAGTTGTTCAAGTCAAGCACGAGATCGAGGGCGCGACCGAACGTGGCAAAGTTCTCAGCTCGCGTCTCGGGCGTCGTTTCCTTTGTCTTGAGATCTCGCCCGCGAAGAATCTGGTAGGCATAACGCAGGCGACCCCTCTTGAACCCCACGCCCACCGTGGCGCGAATGATATGCGTCGGCGAGACGGTCATGAGCGGGTTGTACGAGGTGCCCTTTGCGGGCGCATGGCTCATGGCGCAGAACTCCTCTATACGCTCCCTCATGGCAGGTTCGTAGACCGAAAGCAGGGTCATGATGAAGTCATCCTGCTTAAGCGCCTGCCCTTGCGAGTTCACACGCACAAAGATGTCCGATACGGTCTCCTCGTCGGCCGATTCGGAAATCTCCAGCGTCGGCAGAAGATAACGCTCAAGCCCGAGTAATGCGTTGAGCCCGCTCTCGACGGCATCCTCGCCGCCATCGTCGAGTTCGGGTTCTCCCTTTTTGGCATTCGCCTCGTTAAGGCGCTTGATGAACGCCCTGCGATAGGCGCTCAGCTTGTTGTCGTGGTTCGCCGCGAAGGCCTCGGATACGTCCGGCACATAGCGCGAATCCTTCTCGGTCGAGGCGTCGGCATTCTTGAATGAGCGTGCGATGGGGTCGTAGGCGACCTTCACCGTTCGCTCCCTGAAGTTCTTGTCTCGCACGGACACGCCGTACAGGGAGCTCAGAAGGGCAGTGAGTCTCTGCTGTCCGTCGATGACAAGGGACTTGGGGACGGCATACACCTTTTGGTTCGAGCCTATGCCAGACTTCTTGCCCGCGTTGTCGCTCGGAGAGTCCCACAGCATCACATAGCCAATAGGGTATCCGCGGAGCATGGAATCAAGCAGGTCGCGGACCTTTTCGTTGCCCCACACGAAGGGTCGTTGCAGGTCGGGCAGACCGATCTTGCCCGTCTGAACGTCCTTCAGGATGTTACCAACCTCCAGCGATATGGGGTTATAGATGGAATTTGGCACTATAGTTCACCGACCTTCTTGGCGTACAGGTTGAAAAGATGGGCGACTATCTTCTCCTCGTCCCCACCGAAGTCGACGCCATAGGCAGCTTCGACAGCAGCGTCGAGCGCCTTATGCGCAGACATCAGCTCGGGGAAGAACGTTTCGTTCTTGGGATCGTACATGTCCGCGAGCGTCGCACCTTCTTGGGCATCCCGGGCGTCGAGCACGGCTTGGGCGCAACGCTCAACTTCTTCGCGTTGGGATTCCGTGGGCTCGGGCCAGACGAAGTTGTTGTAGTCAATACCAGCCGAGTACTGATAATCATCTTTCAGTCTTCCGGTCACGACCCTAACCCATGCATTATGAAATTGGGACTGCAACACCCCATATTGATAGAGAGTTGCATTTGGGATAAGACGAACTTTATTGCTACAAAAGACCTCAGCATCGACGAACCCCATTGGGATGTATCGCCTTCGGTTGATGAAACCTCTGGTATCAAGATTGAATCTGTATCCGACAGGATTTCAGTTCCAAAATGGGCAGGGCACTCTGCAGCCTTAACGGTCTGACTTCTCTTGCTCTTGAGCCGATACCGGCGCACCGCTTCAACCCTTTCCCTGCATTTAGGCAGATTCTTTAGCTCATCCCAATTTGCGTTCCCAAGCCATAAACACCAACGGCTTTTGCCACGGATAAATTCTTGTGATCCAAGCCACTTGTGAAAGAATTTCTCTGCACCAGGTTCAATTTGCAAGAATTCGATTTTCTGCTCATCAGTGAAAAGGTAATTGCCGTCGTCTATAGGCTGGGAGCCTATTCCCATTTCCGGAACATCTGATAATGGCTTACTTCTGCTGTAGACAAAAACGTCCGGAGCGTCTTTAAGATACGCATTGATTCTGGCTACGGAAACCTGCTCTTCGTCAGAATCGGGCGTTGCGTGATAGAAGAGCGTCTTGGCCCCAACCTCGCGCGAGAAGCCCACGATGACGCAGAACACGTGTGCCTTGTCTGCCGCCTCGTTGTCCCAGCGGAAGGTGTTGTGCGCGAAGTCGATATGGATTCCCAGGTCGTACAGGGGTTTCCAGAGGTTGGCGACCTGCTCCCCCTGGCAGATGGAGTTGGTCGAGACCAGGGCGCAGCGCGTGCGCTTCCCTTGCGTGAACCTCGCGGCCTTCATGTACCAGGCCCCGCAGTAGTCGATGTTGCCCGCGTTCTTCGCGCCATCGAAGACCTCAAGGAGTTCGGCCTTCTGCTCCTTGGACTGGTTGCGGGCCCCGAGGAAGGGCGGGTTGCCCACGAGGTACGTGAGGTCATCGGGGAACACCTCGGACCAATCGGTCTTGAGGCGTTGCCCTCATGGAGGCTGCTGAGGCTCCTGAGCGGCAGGAAGTCGAAGTCATAACCGACGTATATCTCCTGCGTCTTTCGGAGCATCTGCTCCTCGGTGATCCAAAGGGCGGTCTTGGCGACCGAGACGGCGAAGTCGTTAATCTCGATGCCGTACAGTTGATCGAGAGATACGCGGACGGGGCTGTCCTGCGCAATGACGAAGGACGTCTGCCCCGCGTTGCCGGTCTCCTCGCTGAGCTCGTCCTCGATGATTCGGTTCTCGATGGTGCGCAGCTGCCGGTACGCCTCGGTAAGGAAGTTGCCCGAGCCGCACGCGGGGTCGCCGATGGTGATGGAGGCAACCTTGTCGTGCAGCCTCGCCAGGGCCTGCTTGCGTTTCGCCGCCGTCCTTTCGCCCTCGGCCTCGTGCAGCTCATCCCACAGCTCGTCGAGGAAGAGCGGCCTGAGGCAGCGCTCAATGTTCTCGACGCTCGTGTAGTGCATGCCCCCGGCATGGCGGGTCTCGGGGTTCAGCGTTCCCTCGAACACGCCGCCGAAGATTACGCCCGAGATCTCGCGCCAGTCGAAGTCCTGGGACGCGTCGGTGATGGCCTCGAGGATCTCCGGGGTCATCTGCGGGACGATGATGGAGGAGTCGGCGAACAGACCGCCGTTCACGTACGGGAAGGCCGCGAGGTCCTCGTCCATGTACTCGTCCCTCTGCTCTAGGGGTGTGTCGATCGTCTCAAACAATTCGACCAGTTTGCGGCGGAGCTTCGCGGGGTCCCCCTCGCAGTACCTGCCGAACGCCTGGTGCGATTGCAGGAGGTCGGCGTCCTCGGCGTAGAGCAGGAAGATGATTCGGGTGATGAGCACGTTGAGGGAGCGCTGCTCCTCTTGTGCCCGCTCGTCCTTCTCCTCAATATGGTGATACTGCTTGGCGAGGGCATCGTAGAGCCTGGAGACGTAGGCCCCGGCCTCGATGGAGAGCTGCTGCTCCTTGTGCAGACGGCTCGTCTCGTTGGAGGTCAGGAAGGACAGGAGATACAGGCTGTCCTGGAGCTCTTCGAGGGAGAACTCCTGCACGGTGTCCTCGGGCCGCTCGTTGTCGAGATCGTAGAGGCGGAAGGTCCCGAAGTTGCACGTCATTACCCAGCGGGGGCGCTCGGAGTACGGCAGGTGCCGCGCGTACACATGGCCTGCTGGAGCGGCGTCTCCATGCCGCCGTTCCTGGGTTCGGGCTTGTCGAGGTCGATGCCCCACGACTTCTGCTCACACAGGAAGTTGTGGTCGGAGACGAACACGCCGATGCGGCGGCCTCTCACCTTCCGCTCGAAGTCGACGAAGCTGTCTATGGTGTTGGACGGGATGCCCAGGACGTTGATGAGCAGGTCGACCCAGAACTTCTGCGTGTCCTGCTGCTCGTTGTTGGAGCCCGCGGGGATGGCGGCAAGGCGCTTCTGCCACCGCTTGACGAACTCCTTTGCCTCTTTCTTGCTGGCAGGCATACCGGACCTCCTGCGTCGTCATCTCTTTCGGACAATTTTAAGGGGTAAGGGTGGCACCACGGACGGAAGGGCGAGTTTTCGACGGTCCACGGTGTCGCAGGGTCCCAGGCAAAACCCGAAGACGCCGGGGACCGTTGGAAACTCGCCCATCTCACAGCAACGTCATCCTAGGTTTTCAACGCTTTCCATGGCCGAAGGGCTTCTTATAAGCCCGTAGGCTGTGGGAAGGGTTGGAAACCGGACTTTGGGCATAGCCCTTCACAAAAAAACTTTCTACCCAAATTCTACCCAACTGACGTTAACGATGCCCTTATATAAGAAAGCAGGTCAGACGATTTATACCGTCTGACCTGCATTTACTTCTGGTGCCCCCGGGCGGATTCGAACCGTCGACACCCGCTTTAGGAGAGCGGTGCTCTATCCCCTGAGCTACGGAGGCATGTTGTACTAGTGTAGCAGATTTACACGTTGTGATGCAGCGTGTAGCCACTCTTCGAAGTTGCGGTGGAACAGCCCTCCGGAAAGTGCGTCCCACTATCCAGGCAAATTCTGGGTCAGACTTTCCCCATGGGACCTCGCTGGGAAACTGTGTCCCAGAATTTCGACTCGAAACGGGACACGGTTTCCCAAACGGGCCCGTTCCGGAAACTACATCCCGCAATCGGCACTCGAACCGGGATGCACTTTCCCGATCGAGCCTCATGGGAAACCGCGTCCCACTTTAGGGGGGGCGCTCTTTAATGGCTAGTTGCCTTTGTGGAAAAGGTTCTTGATGACGGAGGGGATGCTCTTGGCGCCCTTGGCCGTCACATCGATAAAGTCGGGCGAACGAACGAGCCTGTCCTCGTCAATGTACTTACGCACCGCGCGAAGCGTTTCCTTGTCATTGCGCGTCGAAAACGTAAAGTGGCCATTCTCTTTGGTAAAGATGGCAAAACGCGTAATCTTCTTGGTGCCGCGCAAAACCTCGGCGGCAATATAGTCGACCTCGTCCCACGGGATTTGGATATAATCCTCGGGATTACGCTCGTTATAGTACTCAAACGCCTTATTGCCCACCATCACGTTACCGTGACTGGTAAGCCCCATCAGGCAGGTTGCCGGCGTTGCCAGATCGACCGTGCTGTTCTGAGATTGCGCCATACGCGCCTCGCCCTCCAATAAAAACAATCGGACCGCATCCAGTGTACCCACCGGGTGCGGTCCGTTTCAATGGCTCAAAAGCCCTTGCCTAGCAACTCTCGGTCTTAAGCCGAAGCGTGCTTACATGAAGCCGCAGACGCGACCGATGATGCCGACGGCGAAGAGAGCCAGGATGATGACGATCGGGCTGACCTTCTTCTTGAGGAGCTTGCAGACCAGAAGGGTCAGGCACACGGCGGCAAGGCCGGGGATGAGCTGATCGAGGTTGGCCTGAAGCGTGGTGACCTTCACCGGGTCGAGTGCGTTGGCACCGACAGAGCTGTACATCGTCAATGCCTGCTTGATGCCCTCAGAACCGGCGGGCAGGTTGGCCCAGTCGATATAGGCGCCAGCGGACTGCGTGACCTTGGAGACGACCGGGGTGAAGGAGATGGACACCCAGCGCTCGACCAGGCGCCGATGATGAACATACCCAGGATGGAAGCACCCTCGGTGACCTTGCCCATCAGACCGCCGGAGAGGTCCTTGGCGATGGAGGAGCCGACCTTGTAGCCAAACTCCTGCGTGTACCACAGGAAGGCGTAACGGATGATGTTCCACGCGAAGAAGAACAGCAGCGGACCGGCGATGCTGCCGGACAGGGCCAGGGAAGCGCCCAGTGCGCCCAGAATCGGGCGAAGGGTGAACCAGAAGGCGGGGTCGCCGACGCCGGCGAGCGGGCCCATCATACCGACCTTAACGCCCTGAATGGCGACGTCGTCAATCGGAGCACCGTTGGCGCGCTCCTCCTCGAGAGCGAGGGTAACGCCAATGACGGGGGCGGAAACATAAGGGTGGGTGTTATAGAACTCCAGGTGGCGCTTAAGAGCGGCAATCTGGTCATCCTTGCTGGTGTAGAGCTTCTTGATCGCAGGGATCATTGCGAAGCACCAGCCGCCGTTCTGCATACGCTCGTAGTTCCACGAGCCCTGAAGGAACTGATGACGGAAGCAAACCTTCTTACGGTCAGCCTTGGTGAGCTGAATCTTGTTCTCTGCCATATGTATCACTCCCCTCCTACTCGTAATCGTTCAGAATGTCGCCGAGCGGATCGCCGGAGCCACCGCCCATGCCGCCACCCTGCTTGGCCAGATCCTTAAGGCCAAGGTAGATGAGGCAAGGGAGATGCCGATGAGGCCAAGGGCGATCAGCGTGAGCTGAGGGATGGCAGCAAGGACAAAGCCGAGGATGAAGAACGGCCAGGTCTCCTTGGTGGCCATCATGTTGATGACCATGGCGTAACCGACGGAAGCGACCATGCCGCCGCCGACGGCCATGCCGCCGGACAGCCAATCGGGCATAGCGTTAAGCGCGTTGGTAACGGCCTCGGCCGGGATGATGCACAGAAGTACTGCCGGGATGGCGATACGAACACCCTGCATGAGGATGCCGGCGTACTGCCAACGCTCGATGCCGGCGAAGTCGCCCTTCTCGGCGCAGGCGTCCATGCCGTGAACCATAGCGGTAGCCAGGGTACGGCAGATCATGGTCAGGAACAGACCAGCGACCGACAGCGGGACGGCGACGGCGATGGCGGCGGTAACGGCCTTGGCCGAATCGGTGGCGCCACCGTTGAGGGCGAGCACCATGATGATCGAAGAAGCGACCGAGGCCAGAGCGGCGTCAGGCGCGACGGCGGCGCCGACGTTAGCCCAGCCAAGGGCCATCATCTGGAGCGAACCGCCCAGGAGGATGCCCTCCTGAAGGTGACCGGTTACGAGACCGATAAGCGTGCATGCCACGAGCGGCTGATGGAACTGGAACTCATCCAGAATGCCTTCCATACCGGCAAGCAACGCGACAATCGCAACAAGCAGAATAGTGATTGCAGACATGTATCGGACCCTCCTTTACTATGCTTGAGCGGCCAGTTCGGCCTTAGCTTTCTTCAACATGGCGTCGAGATCCTCGGAGGAATCCGAAGGAACCTTGCGGACCTCGAACTTGACGCCCTTGGCCTTGAGAGCTCGATGGTCTTGACATCGTCATCGCCCATGGCGACAGCGTTGGTGACGACGACCTTGCCCTTGGAGTGGGCCATGGAACCGATGTTGGCTTCCTTGATGTCGACGCCGGCCTCGATGGCCCTGAGCAGATCCTGCGGGTTCTCGAACAGCAGCATCGCCTTGGTGTCGCCAAAGCGCGTGTCCTTGACGACCTCGGCCATCTTCTTGATAGGCACGACGTTGGCGTGGACTCCCGGAGGGGCAGCCTGCTCGATCATGGTCTTGCGGAGCTCGTCGTGAGCAACGCCGTCGGAGACCACGATGATGCGGTTGGGGTTGATCTGCTTGGTCCACGTGGTGGCCACCTGACCATGCAGCAGACGCGTGTCGATACGGACGTGGGCGATCTTGATGTGCCCGTCGCCGATCACCGTTCCCGGAGGAATGGCACCCGCAGGAGCAGCGGCGGCCGCAGCCGGCTTCTTCTCCTCGGGCTCCAGAGACTCGGGCTTGACGCGCACGCCGGCCTTAGCCTCAGTCACGAGATGTTTTGCGATCGCATGTGCAGTGTCTTTGCGTCAAAGCGCTGCGAATATGCCTCGATGAGCATAGGCAGGTTGACACCGGTGACGATAGCCCAGGAATCGTGGCCCTCGATGAGCCCGCTGATCTGATTGAACGGCGTGCCGCCCCACAGATCAACGAGGAAGAGCACCTGCTCCTGGTCCTCGAAGGAAGCGATTGCCTCCTCGACCTTGGCACGGAAGTCGTCGGGGCCCATGCTCGGCTCGAGCGAGACCACGGCAACAGACGCTGATCGCCAAAGACCATCGAGCCCGTCTGCTTGATTCCAGCCGCCAAGTCACCATGGCTAGCAAGAACAATACTTACCATCACATAACCTCCTTTTTGTCTACGTAATTCCTACACGACAGTTATGGAGTATAGCTGCAAATACAGCAGAATTGTTTGAAAAACTGCAAAAGGTAGCATTATTTGTTTAAACCTTGATTCTCATTTTCATTGCAACAGCCTCAGGACTCAGCGCAACGCGTTGCGCTGAGTCCTGAGGCGCGAATCCGGGTAGGCAACCCCAGAGGGGCCGGAATCCCCC
>JAQEDJ010000048.1 GCA_027669525.1 Coriobacteriaceae bacterium AM48-5
TGGCGGCGAGCTCGCCGACGCACAGCCGCTTGCGGGTCTGACCTTCGTGCTCACCGGCACGCTCGTCAACCGCACTCGCGACGAGGCGGGCGCGGCGCTCAAGGTGCTCGGCGCCAAGGTTTCGGGCAGTGTTTCTAAGAAGACGAGCTACCTGGTCGCCGGTCCCAAAGCGGGCTCCAAGCTCACCAAAGCCGAGCAGCTGGGCGTACCCGTGCTGGACGAGGACGCACTCGAGCAGATCTTGGCTACCGGCGAGGTGCCCAGGCTTAGCGCATCGATAACCAAATTGAAGATCCGCCCGGAAAGCATGATGCCTTCCGGGCGGATCTTACTTTGCTGGGGCAACCGGCACCGTGATCTGCGTCACGTAGGTCGCGGGGTCATCGCTGATGATGTCGTCGATAAGGGCGATTTCGCGTTGCCCCGCTACGCCACCAGTTTGTCAAAAGCCCCGCGCCGGTTGAGCACGGTAAACGCGACAACACAGATGACTGCCGACAAAATCGATCCGCACGGCGAAGCGATGCCCATGGGGAACAGCGTGTCGGAATAGGCGTTCGACAGCAGCCATGCGCCGGGTACGCGAATGAGCGCCACGGCCAGCACGTTGTGCGCAAAGCCGATGTAGCTCTTGCCGTATGCAGCGAAAAAGCCGCTAAAGCAAATGTGGATGCCGGCAAAAATCGCGTCGAAAATATAGCTGCGCATATAGCCGGTGCCGGCGGCGACCACCGCGGGGTCCTTGGCAAAAAAGCCGATAAACGCCGGCGCCACCAGCCACATCAGCACCGTGATCAGGCAGCCGTACACCACCGAGATGGTCATGGCATCCTTGAGCACCTGGCGCGCGCGGTCGCCCTTGCCTGCGCCGGCGTTTTGCGCCGTGAGCGCGCTGACGGTAGCGCCCATGGAACTCGGCACGATAAACAAAAAGCTGATCATCTTTTCGACCAAGCCTACGGCGGCGGCATCAACCAGGCCGCGGTGGTTGGCGATGACGGTGATGAACATAAACGCCACCTGGATGCAGCCGTCCTGCACGGCTACGGGCACGCCGATCTTAAGGATGCTGCCGAGCACCTCGGGCTGGGGGCGTAGGTCGCTGCGCTTGAGGTGAATGTGCGTACGGCGGCTCTTGAGCCACACGAGCGCGAGAGCCACGCTCGCCGTCTGCGCGATGACTGTGCCGAGTGCCGCGCCTACGGGGCCGAGCCCCATGTGGCCGATAAACAGAAAGTCGAGCGCGATGTTGATGATGCATGCCACGCCAATCACGTACATGGGCGAGCGCGAATCGCCTAGGCCGCGAAAGATGGCCGAGAGGATGTTGTACGCGGCGATAAAGGGAATGCCCATAAAGCAGATACGCAGGTAGGCGGCGGTTCCTTCGACCGCCTCGGCCGGCGTGCCAATGAGTGCCACAATCTGCGGACACAGTGCGAGCAGGACAGCGGCCAGCACCACCGAGACACCCATAAAGAGCGTGATGGTGTTGCCGATGGCGGTCTCGGCGCGGTCAAACCGACGCGAACCCACGGCGTGGCCGACGATAACCGTCGTTCCCATGGCCAGGCCCACGAGCGTCACGGTAATGATATAGAGCGTCTGCGCGCCGTTGCCCACGGCGGTGATGCCGGCGGCGCCGCTAAACTGCCCCATCATGTACAGGTCGGCCATGCCGTAGAGCATCTGCAAAAAGTACGAGAGCATATAAGGCAGGGCAAAGACCGCGATGGTCTTAAGGACATTGCCGCGTGTGAGGTCGTGTTCCATGGGCGGGGCTTTCTGGCTTGGTCTGTTTACGTACCAGTGTAGTGAAAACCCTACAACGATTATAGAGTCAAGGTTTATGTTGGCAGTGGGGCGAAAAAGTCACGCTCGCGTTCATTTCTAATTGAATACAGGGCGCGTCCTGCGAGCTTGGTGCCTGCACTAGCCTTGCAGAAATCGATTTCGGAACACTTGACACCGCCGCACGGCGCGCCATAATACGTGGGTTTGCGAACAACGTTTGATGGGGGATGAACCTGCGTGCGCAATCTCAAGATTCTGTTTTCCTATCTGGGGGCATACCGCCGCGATGCCATGCTCGGCGTGCTCTTTGTGACGGCCGAGACGGCGCTCGAGCTGTTTATCCCGGTCATCATGGCAAATATCATCGATGTAGGCGTGCCCGCGGGCGACATCGACTACATGCTGTTGCAGGGCACGTATATGTTGGTATGTGCCGCATTTTCGCTGGCACTTGGCTTGGGCTATGCGCGCACGTCTGCTCGCGTCGCCTCGGGGCTGGGCGCTAACCTGCGCGAGGCCGAGTATCGCAAGATCCAGACGCTCGCCTTTGGCAATCTGGACAACTACGACGCCAGCTCGCTCGTCACTCGCATGACCACCGACATCACCGTGATTCAAAACGCCGTAGGTAACGGCTTCCGCCCCATGGTGCGCGGGCCGGTAAATCTGGTCATGGGCCTCGTCTACGCTTTTGCGCTCTCGCGCGAGCTCGCGGCGGTCTTTGCCGTCATTCTGCCGATGCTCGCCATCGTGCTCGGTATCATTACCGTGCGCGTGAGCCCGCTCTACCGCCAACTCCAGACCTCGATGGACCACCTTAACGGCGTGGTGCAAGAGGACCTTACCGCCGTGCGCGCCGTGAAGGCTTACGTGCGCGCCGAGCACGAGTGCGACAAGTTCGACACCGTCAATACCGAGCTCGCCGGCACGGCGACCAAGACCTTCGGCACCGCTGTGCTCAACCTGCCGGTGTTCCAACTCTCGATGTACGTGGCTGCGCTCTCGATTCTGTGGATTGGCGGCCGCATGATCATCGAAGGTCGCTTGGGCGTGGGCTCGCTCACGGGCTTTATGAGTTATGTGCTGTTGATCATGAACTCGCTCATGATGATTTCCAACGTGTTTTTGCTGCTCACGCGCGCTCTCACGAGTGTGGGCCGTATCGCAGAGGTGCTCGATGAGGAGCCCTTTATCGCCAACCCTGCGGGAGACCTCGCGACTGCGGCGCCAGCGGACGGCAGTATCGAGTTTCGCGACGTTTCCTTTAAATACCGCGCGGACGCAGCCGAGGATGTGCTCGAGCATATTGACCTTCGCATCGAGAGCGGCTCGACGGTGGGCATCCTCGGCGGCACGGGCTCGGGCAAGAGCTCGCTTGTGCAGCTGATTGCGCGCCTGTACGACGCCACCGAGGGCGCCGTGCTTGTGGGCGGACACGACGTGCGCGACTACGACCTCGCGACCCTACGCGACGCCGTGGGCATTGTGCTGCAAAAGAATGTGCTGTTCACGGGCACCGTGCGTGAGAACCTGCAGTGGGGCAATCCGCAGGCGTCGGACGATGAGCTCCTCGCGGCTTGCCGCGCGGCGTGCGTGGACGAGTTCCTTGATCGCATCGGCGGGCTGGACGGCGAGTTGGGCCAAGGCGGCGCCGGCGTTTCGGGTGGCCAGAAGCAACGCCTGTGCATCGCGCGCACGCTGCTCAAGCATCCGCGCGTGCTCATTTTTGATGACTCCACCAGCGCGGTCGATATGGCGACCGACGCTAAGATTCGCGAGCACATCGCTCGGATTCCCGATACGACCGTGCTCATCATCGCCCAGTGCATCGCGAGCGTCATGGATGCCGATCGCATTGTGGTGTTGGACGACGGTCGTGTCCACGGCGTGGGTACGCACGAGGAACTGCTGGCGGGCGACAACATCTACCAGGAGATTTACGCCTCGCAGATGGAGTTTGCGGGGAACGCGGACGCCGCCGGAGGCAGTGACGATGGCTGCGCGAATGATCCGTTTTCCTCCGTCCCCAGCGGATCGACCTTGGAAGGGGGTGAGCGCCATGCCTAAGACCGCAGCCCAAGCACGCCCGGCCGACCTCAAGCGCACTGTGCTCCGCCTGCTCTCCTACATGGGGCATGCCAAGTTCTCGTTGCTCGCGGTGGGCGTGCTCGCCTCCGTCGCCGCCATCGCGAGCCTCGCCGGCACCTACATGGTGCGCCCCATCGTTAACGGTTTGGCCACGGGCGGGGAGGAACTGCTTGCCAAGCAGGTCATCCTGACGGCGATCATCTACGCCGCGGGCGTGCTCTCGGCCCTGGGCTACTCACAAATCATGGTGCGCGCGGCCCAACGCGTGGTGTCCGATATTCGCCGCGACCTGTTCGCGCACATCCAGACGCTGCCGCTCAGCTATTTTGACGGCACACGCTCGGGCGACATCATGAGCTTTTTCACCAACGACGTCGACACCGTCTCCGAGGCGCTCAACAACAGCTTTGCCAACGTGATTCAGGCCGCCATTCAGGTTGTGGGCACCACGGCCATGCTCATCATCCTCAACTGGCAGCTCACGATTATCACGCTCGTGTGCGATGCGGCCATTGTGCTGTATGCGCGCTACTCGGGCGCGCACTCTAAGCGCTTCTTTGCCGCCCAGCAGGCATCGCTTGGCGACTTGGACGGATATATCGAAGAGATGGTCTCGGGCCAAAAGGTCATCAAGGTCTTTAACCGCGAGGCAGCGAATGTTGCCGGCTTCGCCTGCCGCAACGACGAGCTTCGCCGTACCGGCACCGCCGCCGTGAGCTATGCCAACTCCATGGTGCCCATGACCGTCGTGATTGGCTACGTCAACTATGCCATCGTCGCCGTGGCGGGCGGCATGCTCTGCATCAAGGGACTCGCCGACGTGGGCGCGCTTGCAAGTTACCTGGTCTTTGTACGCCAGGCGGCCATGCCCATCAACCAGTTTACGCAGCTGGCAACTTTTTGCTCAACGCGCTGGCCGGTGCCGAGCGCCTGTTTGCCGCCATGGACCTTAAGCCCGAGGTGGACGAGGTACGTGGAGCTGGTGCAGACGGGCGACGCCGCGTGGGCGTGGAAGATTCCCGAGGGCCAGGGCGTGGGCGCGTACGGGCACTTGCATGACGTGGCAGCCGTTGATGAGTCGGGCCGCGCGGTGGCTGCCGACGGTACCGAGCTCACGTGCGGCTTGGTTCCGCTTGCCGGCGACGTGCGCTTCCATGCCGTGGACTTTTCCTACGTGCCGGGCACCCGCGTGCTCACGGACCTCAACCTGTTTGCCAAGCCGGGGCAAAAGATCGCGTTTGTGGGCTCGACGGGCGCCGGAAAGACGACCATCACCAACCTCATCAACCGCTTCTACGAGGTCGATGACGGCGAGATCACGTACGACGGCATCGACGTCAAGCACATTGCCAAGGCCAGCCTGCGCGGGTCGCTCGGCATTGTGCTGCAGGATACGCACCTGTTTAGCGGCACCATTGCGCAGAACATCCGCTTTGGCAAGCTCGACGCGACCGACGAGGAGGTGCGCGCCGCTGCCGAGGCGGCCTGCGCCGACTCGTTTATTCGCCGCCTGCCTAGAGGCTACGACACGCCGGTCACGGCCGACGGCGCCAACCTGTCGCAGGGCCAGCGCCAGCTGCTCGCCATCGCGCGCGTGGCCGTCGCTGACCCGCCGGTGCTCATCCTGGACGAGGCCACTTCGAGCATCGACACGCGCACCGAAAAGCTCATCGAGCGCGGTATGGACCGCATCATGCGCGGACGCACCACGTTTATGATCGCGCACCGCCTGTCCACCGTCCGCGACGCCGATGCCATCATGGTCCTCGAACACGGCCGCATCATCGAGCGCGGCGCGCACGAAGAACTGCTCGCCCAGCACGGCGAGTACTGGCAGCTGGCGCATGGCTTAAAAGAGTTGGATTAACCCGTTCGAGCACGATGCTTTGACCCTTCATGCCGCTCACCTCGTCTCAAACCATCACAACATTCGACGTTTTTTGCCAAAATCGGGAAAAGCATCGAATGTTGTGATGGTTTTTCTACCACTCGATCGGGTGGAATCGCTTTCTTGCGCACGAAGGTGTGCGGACCCGTGGGCAGGGGAATAAGGTTGGTTATCTGACTCCATTGGAGGGCTCATGGACCTGCCGATCGTCCTGTCCCATAAGACTGCCTGGCTGTACCACAATGTGGCGCGCCCGTCCGAGCCGCTCTCGCGAGCAAGCAGCCTATACGATGAGGACTCGCTTGCTAGCGAGGCGGAGCCGACTGCGAGCCTGCCCAAATTGGGACTCGATGCCAAGGGACTGAGGGCTTCGACAGCAGTTGGGATCGTTACCGACTATCTGGTTTCGCTTGGTATTCCACGAGAAGAGCTCGATCATATCGACACACTCGTCAACTTCGATTTTGAGCGTTCGACGCCGGCTGGGTTTAGGTGCCACGTGTTTGGGGCGCCGGTACCTCCAGGCCATCTTATCGAGGTGGCAGAGGGCCTTCTGGTGGTTGATGAGGCCATGTGCTTTGTCCAAGCGGGTTCGTGGATGAGTGAGCCCGAACAGCTGGAGTATGGTTATGAAATCTGCGCCCGATACCATTTGAATCATCTGTCGACAGGCGATTATATCGAGATGGGGCAGAGGTATACCGTTGCCGACTTGATTGCCTATTGCAATGAGAACCGATCTCGTCAGGGGGCCATACGCGCGGCCGCCGTGCTCAAGCGCGTGCACGATGGCGCGCGGTCGCCCATGGAGACGGCCACCGCAATCATGGTCGTAGCAAAACGTTCCCAGGGCGGGCTGGGATACGCCAAGATCGAGCTCAACCATTGGGTCGATGTTCCCAACGAGTTCAAGTATCTCGCAAAGGCCGGGTATTTCGAGATCGACGTATATGCGCCTGCGAGCGGTACGGGGATTGAATATAACGGCTCGGACCATCTTGATAAGCAGCGCAGCGCGTCGGATGCGGAGCGTATGACCGTGCTGAGCGCGCTGGGCTTTAGGATGATCGTCCTCACCGGGACTCAGTTTGCCCACCAGCTGCAATTGCACCGGGCGATGAACGCCATTGCGCTCGCTATGGGCCTTAAGTGCGACCGAAGCGAAGCGTTCCAAAAGCGTCAAAACGACCTGCGAGAATTTGTGATTCGGCACTGGGACGGCGGCCTTTAGGGGCGCTTTGGTCCTTCTGCGGGGTGCCGTGGGCAGGCAAACCATCACAACATTCGACGTTTTTTGCCAAAAGCGGGAAAAGCATCGAATGTTGTGATGGTCTGTGTGTTGAGGATGGGCTTGGAAAGTCCGTTTTGCTCGAAGCGACCTGTCCTGTCGTACGGGTGTCGGCATGATTCTCCCGTGGGGTATTATGTTTTCCGAAGAATAAAACGTTGCGTGAGGGGAGGCTGCGTGGGCGGCACGTGCAACATGACGGCTTTGGCCGCGATATCAACTACCTGCGTATTGCCGTTACCGACAAGTGCAATTTCCGCTGCATTTACTGCATGCCGGCCGATGGCGTGGCACCCCGCGCGCACGACGAGCTGCTCAGCGCCGAGGAAATCGCCCGCTTTGTGCGTCTGGTGGCGGGGAGGCATTCGCCGCGTGCGCCTGACGGGCGGCGAGCCGCTGGTCAGCCGCCGTATCATCCCGCTCATTCGCGACATCCGCGCGATCCCGCAGATCGAGGACATCTCGCTCACCACCAACGGCGCCCTGCTGCCCAAGCTGGCGCCGCAGCTCAAAGATGCCGGGCTTAACCGCGTCAACATCTCGCTCGACACGCTCGACCCTATGCTCTTTGGAAAGATCACGCGCCTGGGTCGGCTCGAACAGACCATGGCCGGCATCGACGCGGCGCTGGCTTGGGGCTTTGAGCCCGTTAAGGTCAACTGCGTTGTGGTGCGCCGGCTCAACCAGGATGTGGCGGCCCTTGCGCGGCTGACCGTCGACCGCCCCATCCACCTGCGCTTTATCGAATACATGCCCATTGGCGACGAGCGCACGAGCTCGCATTGTGCCGTAGACCCTCACGCGCCCACGCTCAATTCCGAGCTGTGGGACGCGAGTGACACCGTGCCGAGTGACGAGCTGCGGGAGCGTATCAATGCCGGGGCCACCGCGGCGGGACTGGGCGAGCTCGAGCCGCTCGACATCAACGACGCTCCTGCCGGCGAGGGCCCTGCGCGCTATTGGCACTTTCCGGGCGCGGCGGGAACGGTCGGCTTCATTAGCGCCATGTCCAACCATTTTTGCGCGAACTGCAACCGTCTGCGCCTGACGGCCGATGGCAACGTGCGCCCGTGCCTGTTCAGCGATGCCGAGTATTCGGTGCGCGACGCCCTGCGCCGTGGTGATGATATGCAGGTACTTTCGATTTGGCGCGATGCCGTCGCCCACAAACCGCAGGAACACGCGATAATTGAGGGCACGCAACGATTTATGTCCCAAATCGGAGGATGATCATATGGCCAAGAGCAGGTACGCCGATGCCACCAAGGCCGCTCGCAGGGCCGCGATGTCTGCCCATAAAGCTTCAGCCGCGGCGAATGCTGGCGATGCCGACGCGTCCGCGCGGCCGACTGTCAGCGCTGCCACCGACACCGCCCGCGACGCCCGTCGCGACGAGCTGACGCACGTGGACGCCAAGGGCGAGGTGCGCATGGTCGACGTGTCCAATAAGGCCGAGACCCATCGCATTGCCATCGCCGAGGGCACCATCCTCATGCACCCCGAGACGCAGGCCATGGTGCTGCAGGACCGCGCCAAAAAGGGCGACGTGCTTGCCTGCGCGCGCGTGGCGGGCATCATGGCCATCAAGCGCACGAGCGACATCATTCCCATGTGCCATCCGTTGCTCATCACCAAGAGCAAGTGCGACATTGCGCCCATCGCTCCGGCGGGGACGCGGCCGAGGACGTGCCCGAAGGCTGGGCGCGGCGCGCGCGGACGGACAGGTTGGCTTTCACGTACTGGTTACGGCCGGCGTGACGGGCAAGACGGGTATCGAGATGGAGGCCCTGACCGGCGCGAGTACCGCGTGTCTGACCATCTATGACATGTGCAAGGCCGTCGATCGCGGCATGGAGATCGTCGACGTGCGCCTGCTGCACAAGGAGGGCGGTCGCTCGGGCGTGTGGGATCGTGCCGAACGCCAGGCCGCTACTGTTGAGGCCGTGGGAGCCGCGGGCAATGCACCCGCGAGCGCACCCGTCGCCGTCGCGCCCGCAGCTCCCACTCCGGCTGTCCCTGCGATCGCGTTTATCGGCTACCAAAACTCGGGCAAGACCACGCTCGTCGAGAAGGTTATCGCCGAGCTCACCCGCCGCGGCCTGCGCGTGGGTTCGCTCAAGCATCACGGGCATCACGGCTTTGATATCGACGTGCCCGCTAAGGACACCTGGCGCCATCACCAAGCCGGATCCAAGCACGTGGGGCTCATCTGCGCCACGCGCTGGGCGGAGTACGCCGACACGCGCGAGGAGGACGAGATGCCCGCGCGCGAGCTGCTGTCGCGTTACAACGATGTCGACGTGGTGATCATCGAGGGCTACAAGACCGAGGGCTTCGACAACATCGTGGTCGCGCGCTCCGGTGTCGACCGTCTGCGCGGCAAGAGCTCGCTCGACCTGGTCGACGGTCACACGCTGGCCCTTGCCTGCAACGAAGCCCTGGCGCGTCAGGCCTTCGACGCCGGCTTTGCGACCCGAGCCATCAACATCAACGACGCCCGAGCCATCTGCAATCTTATCCAAGATCATCTTTAAGGCTCGACGCTGCGCCGGCCCCAAGCACCCCATCTCGTCCCTCAAGCCGTCGCTCGCGTACCAAAGTACGCGTCGCTCCTCTTTCGGGGCGACCTGGGGCACTTGGAACCGGCTCGCTGCGTTGCCATAACATGCCAAAAAGGGACAGGTTTGTTTTGGCAGGTTTTATCTGGGCAAACGTCATTTCCACCACAAAGGGGCCAGGCACCTTTGTGGTGGTTTTTACTTTAGTAGATGTGTGGGACATGCCTTACAATCTACCAAGTAGTTCATACTGAGCGAAAAACGGAGAGAAGGGTCCTGATGCGTCCTTAATGTTTCATGCGGATAGATTGATTTGACAGACGGTGGCGAATACCCACCGCCCGTATTCGTATGAAACAAGGAGTCTCCATGCTCGCATCTCTTCTCTCAAAACCTCAACCTTCGCTGTCCATGCAGGCCAAGCGCCTGGTAGCGATGCGCTTTCTCATCTACACCGGGTTTCAGACCAGCTACTTTATCGGCGTCATCGGAACGCTTACCTATGCGGACGATGCCTCGGTCGTCGCGACATCGCTGGCCGTCCTGTTCATGAACGTTTTCGTGATCCTGGGATCCTTTGCGGGCGGCGCTGCGCTCGACGCATGGGGTCCGCGCCGCCATTTCTTGCTGAGCATCGTCGGCACGCTCGCAACTGGCACGGCAATCATCGCCTTTGGTAGCGCGACCGGCGTCGTCCTGCTCGGCGCGGTGTTTCTGGGCTTTACGATGGGATTCGCCCAGCCCATCGCCACATCCTATCCGGCTTACCTCACCGACGATCCTGTCGAGCTCAAAGACATCAACTCCGCCATCGCCATGTTTTCAAACGTGAGTATCATCGTTGGTCCCACGCTGGGCGGCTTTGTCGCGGCGGCTGCATCGTCGCGCGCGGTGTTCGTGCTCATGATGGTCTTTACCGTGCTGGCGCTCATCGCCGGCTGGGGCTTTAGGCCGCAGACCAGCCATGTCGCCGGGCATGCGGATGCCGATTCGGCAGAGGAAGGGGAGCGTGCGGGGCAAAGCTCCAACCCCAGCGCATCCACTCGCGCCACCTTCGCGACTAGCATCAAGACGGTCTTCACCAACAGCGTCCTCGCGCTACTTTTCTGCATCATTTTTCTTTCGAACTTTGGCTACGGAGCCTTCGATCCGCTCGAGTCGTTTTTCTATCGCGATGTCCTACGCGTCGGCGTTGAGTGGATGGGCTGGCTCTCGTCGGCCTCGGGCGTGGGCGCGGTGCTGGGTGCCGTGCTCGCGCTCCGCTTGCCGCCGCACTTGGTAAACCTAAAAACGCTGCTCGTGGCACTTATGTCCGTGGGCCTGGGAAGTCTGCTCTATGTGGGGACGCCGTACGTGGGCGTGGCCCTCGTCGGCCAGATCGCCCTGGGCATAGCTTGGGGTGTCGTCAACCCGCTCCACAACACCATTGTGCAGACGACGGCACCGCTCGAGCAGCTTGGCCGTGTGAACTCGGTCATGGGCTTTGGCAATATGTTCGCCGGCGTGGCCCCTCTGGCGATTGCCCCGTGGCTGGCGGCAACATTTGGCGTACAACGGACACTCGTGGGAGCGGGCATGGTCGTGACGGCGGTTCCCGCGGCGCTGCTGCTGTTTGGACGTCGGCATCTGGATCGTGCCGCAAAGCAGTAAAAACCATCACAACATTCGATGAAAATCGCGATTTTGCCGAATAACGTCGAATGTTGTGATGGTTTGCGCCCCGGGCCAGGCCACCCTGCGGGTCCGGCCACCACAAAGGAGCCAGGCACCTTTGTGGTGGTTTTTGCTTTAACGGGCCGCGCCTGCGCTTGGTATACCATGCACGCCGTTCACGAATACGCCCCACACCGCCGCGCAACCCAGAAAGGCCCCCATGGACACCACCTTCAGCCACATCAAAGCCGTGTTCTGCGATATCGACGGTACGCTGCTCACGAGCCAGCACACGGTGTCCCCGCGCACCGTGGCGGCGATCCGCGCCCTGCGCGAGCGTGGCGTGCTCTTTGGCCTGTGCACCGGGCGCGACGCCCATGCAACCGAGGCCATGTACGAGCTCTGGGGCATCGAAGGCCTGGTGGACGTGCTCGTGGGCTGCGGTGGCGCCGAGGTCATCGACCGCGCGCACGACATCAACGAGCTGAGCTATCCGCTGCCGGGCGAGACCATCGCGCGCATCTGCAAGCACATGGCGGACCTTCCGGCAACACCCGTCTGCCCCCGAGACGGCGTGTTCTACGTGCCCGAGAGCAACGCGTGCGTCGAGCACCTGTCACGCGTCGACGGCGTGCCCTACCAGGTGGTCGATTTTGCCGAGTTCTTGCGCGAGCCGCAGCCCAAGGTGATGTTTACCATGGCGCCCGAGGTAATGCCGCGGGTGATTGAGCGGGCGTCGACGTTTGCCGATAACACTGTTAAGGCGGCGGCTCTGCAAACCACGCAGCGGCTCTACGAGTTCATGGATCCGCGCGTGTCCAAGACGCGCGGCCTTGGGCGCGTGGCGGAGCTCAACGACATGGAGCTCCAGAACATCTGCGTGTTTGGCGATGCGGACAACGACACCTGCATGGTGGCTGACGCCGGCGTTGGCGTGGCCATGGCAAACGGCAGCGCCGCCACCCGCGCCGCCGCCGATTTTGTAACCGTCAGCAACGACGAAGACGGCATTGCGATCTTTGTCGAGGAACATCTGCTGTAGCGCCGGGGGAGAACCCCCGCAATGGGGACAGGCGCCTTTGTGGTGGCCTCAGGCGATTTGGGCGAATTGATGCCTAAAATCTGCGCGATAATTCAAATATAGTTGTCTGAACATCATGCCTCTAACCACCGGTGGGTTAAAGATATTCTCATCAGTTTGGTAGGATATTCCTTCCGGTTAATAATCTACCGTTCACGGTCGATTTTCGACCGTTCACAGGATGTTTGCTCTTGAGCAAAAGGTTGTGCAAATAAATAAAATGCTATTAAAAAACTGATAACTAACTTAATTACCAGTAGAAACAGATATTTTATAGCGAATAAACGAGGCAAATCTAAACAATTGTCAAGAGAATTAAGAACTTGCACAAAAATGTCGGTTTTGCTGCTCAGATGTTTAAACAATCGTTATAATTGCATCACTTAGCGAGCGCAATTACAGATTGCGCAGATACGTTTGATAGGGAAAGAGCAAGATCGCGGTCTCTTGGGGAGGAGACATCGATGAAAGCGAATTCGGACAAATCTAAGCAGAGTAATAAAGCGACGCGCCGTGTACTGGCAGGCGTTTTGTGCGGAGCCTCCGTTTTGAGCCTGGTACTGTCGCTCGTCATGCCCCCGATCTCGCAGGCCATTGCCAACGATGCCCAGACGGTTTCTACCGAGGAAACTGTGATGGGGGGGGTTCCTCAAGTGAGTCTACTGGTATAGACAACAGTACTAACGGGGATGCCGGCACAGACGCCGAAAACCAGAACAGCGACGATGCTGCGAGCGACGACGACGCTCGGCCGGAGGAGCAGTCCAAGGACGAGTCGCAGGCGGAAGATAATGATGCGATGGATGTTAACGCTGTCGCGTCAGCCGAGGAGGCTGCAGAGAGCGAAGAGACAACCACAGCTATTACTAACATTACTAACGCCGATGATTTGTCAGCTAAGCTTCAAGGCGTTGGGGAAAACCAAACTGCCCGCTTCGAGCTCACAGCTGATATTGACTATGCTGGTGAAATCAAACTTGAGAAGAGCGGCAGCAATATAACGCTGAACTTAAACGGTCATAAGATCAAGTGCTTGAACACCGACAAGCCGTTATTTGATGTTGCTAACGGCGCAACACTTACAATTAAGGACGAAATTAAGGACTCCGCGCCGGTGACTGAGACGGTCAACGATGTCCAACAGCTGACTGATCAGGGCAGAAGCTGGATCCCAATAATTATGGCAAGAAAGTCGAGCTAAATTACGTTGGTGGCATTCCGTCTAATCTTACCTACTACGTGACCAAATCGACTCCGAGTGGTACAGGGACAATCGAGACGCTTGTCAGACATAACGTCGATATTAAGGGCGCCATCGTGGCGTGCGACGGCAACGCAAATCTAAAGCTCATCAATCTGTATAACAACAACGGCAAGGGTGGCACGTTTAACCTTGTGAGCGGCGTGATCACGCAAAAACAAGGCAGCAGCGTTAGCAGCTTGGTCTATGCCGAGAACGGCTCTACCGTCAACATGCGCGGCGGCTATGTGTGTGGAGCTTCTGGCTCGGGTGCGGGCGGCGGAATTGAAATACACGGTAATTCGACCCTCGAGGTTTCCGGTGGCGTAATTGCCGGCAACAGTGCTCCTAGTGGCGGTGGTGTGTATGCTAAAGACTCCACGGTCAACATAACTAATGGCGTAATCTCCGGCAACAGCACGCTTGCTACTGGTGTTGGTTTCGGCGGCGGCATCATGGCCGAAGGCGGCAGCGTTACTGTTTCTGGTGGCTACATTACTAACAATAAATATGCCAATTACTGTGGTAACGATGGTAATGGCGATCATGGCGGTGCTGGACTTGCCGCTAAAAACGGTACTCATGTCACCATTTCGGGCGGCCAGATCACGGGCAACTATTCTGAGGAAGCCGGCGGCGGCGTCTATGTGACCGACATCGAACACCAAGGGGCGAGCTCGCGCAAGACAATGGCATGGCTCAACATTACGGGGGGAACTATTGCCTCTAACGTGAGTTTTCGCTCTGAGGGTGCCGGCATTCGCGTGGGCCAGATGGTTGACGCGATGATAAAAGGAGCGTCAAATTCAAATCCAGTCTATATCACTAATAACCACTGCATGTCTCGCTTTGACTGGGGTGGAGGCGGCATCTTCGTCCAGGGCGATTCTAAGGTCGCGTCTAATGCTGGTAGGCTATTTGTCTATAACTCCTATATAAGCAGCAATGAGGCCGGTGGCTACGGTGGCGGCGTTGCGGTTTGCCCGACGGGTAAGACTTTGGTGACAGGCACCGACGGCACGGCGATTTTCGGTAATACTTCTGCCGGAAATGAGCAAAACGCGAACGATTACGAATCCGTGAGTAATACAGGCAATAACGGCACCCCCCATCTTTCCGGCGGTGGTCACGGTAAGGACCAGGACTCCGACGCCTACAATGCCGAAGTGTTTCGCAAAAACGGCCACGCGGACTTCTTCCTTGCGGCGGAGGGTCATACGACTCCGATCGCGGCGGTGATTGGCAAAATGCTTGGCGGCGGCGATGCTAAGTATCGGGGAAGCTTAGAGCTTCAGAAAGCCATTACTATCCCCGCTAACGGTGGCGTGCAGGTATATAACAGCATCGGCCTGAGTTCGGATGTTAAGGCTCAAGACCCCGAGGCGATCAATGCGCGAAAGGCTGCGCTAGAGGCGGGCGCGACGTTTATCACGGGCAATTATTCCTGGAACCATGGCGGCGGCATCATGTCGAACGGCGACCTGTACATGGGCGCGCCTGAGGACACGTATGTCTATCCGAGCCTCAAGCTCAAGGCGACCAAGAAGCTGGAAGGCCGCAAGCTCAATGATGGGGAGTTCTCCTTTACGGTGTATCGCAAGGATTCAGACGACCCTTTGGCTGGCACGACAGCTGGCACGACATTCAATCGCGACGTTTGCACCGAGGTTGGAACAGCAGCAAATGATGCAGAAGGCAGCATTACGTTTGACCTTGGTGAACAATTCGCATCGAGTGGCGCGGGTAACGAAATCACATACTACTTGGTCGAAGATCCCGGTGGTGATTCTGGCATCACGTACGACTCCAGCGTGTATAAGATTGTGGTGACGGCCGAAGATACCAAGACCTTGCTCATGTCTGTTCCGAGTAAAGAAAACTCAAGCCAACTGAAGGATCTTTACATCCATAACTACACGATTAAAAACGTCGGTGTAACCAAGTACGAATTCCGCGAGTCGTCTGGGAAGTGGGAGAACGTAAAAGCGAGGAGCAAGGTGCAGAAGAGTGGAGACTATTATCCAATTATCTGTGAGGGTGACTCCACGACTTTCACTAACAAGTTCACTCCGTACGACTCGAAGGGCTCCTGGATGCCTATGGCGACTAAGGTCGTTGAGGGTGGCGAGATGAAGGAGTTCACGCTCCAGCTTGCGACCGACACAGATTTTACGGATATCGTTAGCAGCAAGTCCACCACTGCCGACGGCGACAAGTCCCAGACCCTGAGCTTCGACAAGATTGATTACAAACTCGATCAACTCGACCAGCTCGCGTCTGGCCCCACTGGCCGTGGTGCTTCCAAGACCTTCACGTACTACGTGCGCGAGAAAGACGACGGTTCGCTGTTCTCGCACTATACGTACGACAAGTCGGTCTATCAGATTACGGTTAACGCGACTGACGACTCTAACCACCATATCGACGTCACTGCGACCTACAAGCAGATTCAGGATCGTGATGGCAATGAAGTGACCACTGACACGCCCCACGACCTCACCGGCAAGTCCACTCCCACCTTCACCAACACCTACTCCACCTCTTTGCCCCTTTCTGGTATGTCGGGCGTCACTCTGACGTACCTTGCCGGCGCGGCGATGCTTTGCGTCGCTGCGGCCTGGATGCACGTTCGTCGCAAGGCGAGCGCGAGGGGAGGTGAGCGTCGTGAATAAGAAAGTTTGCTCCTTCCCGATCTTGTTTGCGCTGCTTGCCCTCCTGATCGGCATCTGCGCGGTTGTGTTCCCCGCATCCGCGCAGGCCGCGCCGACCTCGACCGGTTCCATCACGGTGAGCGGCGCCGTGGCGAGCAACTACGACGCCTACCAGATCTTTAGCGCCAACGTCGTCGACGGCGACGGCGACGCCAAGACCTTTACCGACCTCGCTTGGGCAAGCGACGCCGCGCGCGACGCTGTCCTGCCTGTGCTGCACAGCGCCGGCATGCCCGATTCCCAGACCACCGCGCAGGAAGCTGCCGAGTGGCTCAACACCGATTCCCACCTTACGAGCGCGCTGAGCGCACAGCTCGCTCGTTCCCTCCAGAGCTCTGCGCCGTGCCCGTGGCCCTTAACGCGGGCACGGCGGCCGAGCTGCCCTGCGGCTACTGGCTCATCGTCGCCAGAGACGACGCCATCGCCCAGGGCGAGGCCGGCACCGCGCCGATCATGGCGCTGGTGGGCGGCAACGCCGTCACCGTCAAGCCCAAGGCCGCGACGCCCAAGGTCGCCAAGCACGTGCTGGAGGACAACACCGCCGCATGGCAGAAGGCCGCCGACGCCACGGTCGCCGACGACCTGTACTGGCGCCTCTCTGCCACGGTCCCGGCCGGGCTCACCGCCTACGACACCTATACGGTGCAGTTCGTCGACACCATGAGCGCGGGGCTCGACCTCTCCAAGGTCGCCGCGAGCATACACGTGTACGTGGCGGCGGGAGCGGACGGCGGCTTCGACGCCGTTGCCACCGGCAAGGACGGACGCGCCGGCACTAAGGCCGCGAAGGGCTGGACCGACATCACGGCCCAGTGCGCCACCAAGGTGGCGCGGACGGGACCTTCATCGTGCACCACCGGCGACCTGGTCGCGCGC
>JAQEDJ010000049.1 GCA_027669525.1 Coriobacteriaceae bacterium AM48-5
GACCGGGAACGCGCAACGTCTCGACGTCGGCGCCGTCGAAAGCTCAACGGCAAGGGGGTTGTCTCCCCCAGCCCCAATCACTGCGGTGCCTGCCCCATCGCCAAAGAGCACGCACGTGGCACGGTCGGTCCAATCGAGCACGCGCGTCATCTGCTCGGCGGCAACGACCAGCACGTGCTCGGCGCGACCGCGGGCGATATAGCCCTCGGCGACATCGAGCGCAAATACGAAGCCGGCACAAGCCGCCGAGACATCGAAGGCAGGGCACGTCGCGCCTAGTCGCTCAGCAACGGCACACGCCTCAGCGGGAACAAGGTGATCACCTGTCGTCGTCGAGCAGACGATCAGATCCAGCTGGCTCGCGTCGATTCCGGACACCCGGAGTGCCCGCTCGCTCGCCGCTACGGCAAGGTCGTCAAGTGACTCGGTGGTGCAGACGTGGCGGCTCTTGATACCTGTGCGGGTAAAAATCCACTCATCCGAGGTATCGAGGAACTCGGACAGCTCGTCATTGGAAACACTGCGCTCGGGAAGCGCCGAGCCTGTTCCAAGAATCGTGAAACCCATCACTAACCTCCTTTGAGTTGTTGACGTGTTTACATCGACCAAGAGAGGATAGCGCATTTCAGTCGTTGTTGACGTGTTAACATTAAATTGTCCAAATGCGACAAAGGCTTCACATTGTGTCTGTCTCTCGACACCATTGCGTTATTCACTTATTAATTAAGGAGGTGGCGGCCGCTATGGATGCCCAATTAACGATAGTCGACGTAACCGGATCGACCAACGATGACCTGCTCGAAGCAGGAAAACAGGGTGCGCCGCACGGCACGGGACTTGCCGCCCGCGCGCAAACGGCAGGACGCGGCCGACGCGGCCACAAGTGGGATTCAACCGCCGGCAACTTATTGCTCTCGATTGTCCTACGTCCACGTGTTGATCCCGCCAAGTACTCTGGACTTGCCGCCGTCAGCGGCCTAGCGGTGCTCGAGGCGCTCGAGGCGCAAGGTCTTGCTAACGAGATCGGCCTCAAATGGCCCAACGACCTCGTCGCGCGAGGACATAAGCTCGGTGGCATTTTGGTCGAGGCGGCACGCGACAACAAAGGCATGCCCTTCGCCGTATGCGGCATTGGCGTCAATGTGAACTATGCGCCCCAAGAGGTGCCCGATGGCGGCTTACCGGCAATCGGTCTCTCGGACCTTAACGAGAACGTTCCTGCCGTCGACATGCTCCTCGATGAGGTCTATCACGCAGTTATAGACGCTGTAGATGCCTGGGCAGAGCGCCTCAACGCCAATGAAAAAGACGCCGGTCCGCTCGCGCCCGTCCACGACGAATATATCGCTCACCTCAATTGGATTGGGAAGCACGTTCTCGCCCGCTCACCCGCTGGAGACGAGCTGGCACGCGGCATCTTTAAAACCGTCGATGCCTTTGGTCGCGCGTGCATCAAGACGGAAGACGGCTTGCGATCCTTCCATTTTGAGGAGGCATCGCTGCGTCCCGTGAGTGAATAGGGTGCCACAGCCAGCCGCTCGGCAGCCTTACCCGGCGATCCAAACCCATCATGCCAAACAAAAGGACCGCTACCGTAACGGCAGCGGGGCCCTGTAAGCTATGAGCGATATCGCTTAGAGCTTGATGTCGATGTCGACGCCAGCGGGGAGGTCGAGACGCATGAGCGAATCAACGGTGCCCGAGGTGGGGTCGAGGATGTCGATGAGGCGCTTGTGGGTGCGCATCTCGAACTGCTCACGGGAGTCCTTGTTCACGTGCGGCGAGCGGATAACCGTGTACAGGTTGCGCTCGGTGGGCAGGGGGACAGGACCGGAAACGCGAGCGCCGGTCTTCTGAGCGGTCTCGACGATGAGCTTCGCGGACTGATCGACGACCTCGTGATCATAGCCCTTGAGGCGAATGCGGATCTTCTGGGTAGCCAACTTAAACCTCCAAAGAGTGCGAGAGATGTTCTCGCGGATTACGTAACAGGGAGCTCGAACTTAGGCGTTCTTGCTCATGACCTCGTCCACGATGGACTTGGGCGCGGGCTCATAAGAGTCGAACTGCATCGTGTAGGATGCACGGCCCTGGGTCTGGGAGCGAAGGTCGGTAGCGTAACCGAACATCTCGCCCAGCGGCACCTTGGCACGGATGAGCTTGCTGTTCTTGCGATCCTCCATGCCCTCGATCTTGCCGCGGCGACCGGAGAGGTTGCCCATAACGTCGCCCATGTACTGCTCGGGGGTCTCGACCTCGACAGCCATGATCGGCTCGAGCAGCTGCGGATCGGACTTCTTGAGGGCGTCCTTGATAGCCATGGAACCGGCGATCTTGAAGGCGGCCTCGGAGGAGTCGACCTCGTGGTAAGAACCGTCGAACAGGGTGACCTTAACGTCGAGGACCGGGAAGCCGGCGATAACACCGGTGTTCAGGGCCTCCTGGATGCCCTTGTCGATGGACGGGATGTACTCCTTGGGCACGACGCCGCCGACGATAGCGTTGACGAACTCGTAGCCGAAGCCCTCCTCCATCTTCTCGAGCTTGATGACGGCGTGGCCGTACTGACCGCGACCACCGGACTGACGGACGAACTTGCCCTCAGCCTTCTCGACGTCGTGACCAGCGGTCTCGCGGTAGGCAACCTGGGGCTTACCAACGTTAGCGTCAACCTTGAACTCGCGGAGCAGACGGTCGACGATGATCTCGAGGTGCAGCTCGCCCATGCCGGCGATGATGGTCTGGCCGGTCTCGTGGTTGGTGGACACCTGGAAGGTCGGGTCCTCCTCGGCGAGCTTGGTCAGAGCCAAGGACATCTTGTCCTGCTCGGCCTTGGTCTTGGGCTCGATGGCAACGTCGATAACGGGCTTAGCGAACTCGATCTTCTCGAGGACGATCTCCTTGCCCTCGGCGCACAGGGTGTCACCGGTGGTGGAGTTCTTGAAGCCGACGCAAGCGACGATGTCGCCGGCGGCAGCGTCGTCACGGTCGATACGCTCGGCGGCGTTCATCTCGAGGATGCGGCCGAGGCGCTCACGCTGACCGTTGGAAGCGTTGACAACGTAGGAGCCGGACTCGGCGCGGCCGGAGTAAACGCGGACGTAGGTGAGCTTACCGACGAACGGGTCGGTCATGATCTTGAAGACCAGGCCGGAGAAGGGCTCGTCGAAGGAAGGATGACGCTGGATCTCCTCGCCGGTGTCCGGATCGGTACCGGTGACGGCCTCGACGTCGAGCGGGCTGGGCAGGTAGTCGACGACAGCGTCGAGCAGCTCCTGGACGCCCTTGTTCTTGTAGGCGGAGCCACGAAGACGAGGTTGAGCTCGTTGGCCAGAACGCCCTTACGCAGAGCAGCCTTGAGCTCCTCGACGGTGAAGTCCTCCTCCATGAGGATCTTCTCCATGAGCTCGTCGTCAAAGCTGGCAGCAGCGTCAAGGAGCTCCTCGCGCTTGGTGGCAGCGATGTCGGCAAACTCAGCCGGGATCTCGTCCATCGGCTCGGGGTAGGTCATACCCTTCTCGTCGGCCTTGAAGTCCCAAGCAGTCATGGTGACCAGGTCGATGACGCCCCAGAAGTTGTCCTCGGCGCCCATCGGGACCTGAGCGGCCACGGCGTTAGCGTCGAGACGATCCTTCATGGTCTCGATAGCGTTGAAGAAGTCAGCGCCCACGCGGTCATACTTGTTGATGAAGGCGATGCGGGGAACGTTGAAGGTGGAAGCCTGACGCCAAACGGTCTCAGACTGGGCTGAACGCCGGCAACGGCGTCGAAGACGGCGACAGCGCCATCGAGGACGCGCAGGCAGCGCTCGACCTCGGCGGTGAAGTCAACGTGGCCCGGGGTGTCGATGATCTGGATGCGGTAGTCCTTACCGTCCTTGTTCCAGAAGCACGTGGTAGCAGCGGAGGTAATGGTTACGCCGCGCTCCTGCTCCTGAACCATCCAGTCCATGGTGGCAGCGCCCTCATGGACCTCACCGATCTTGTGGGTCTTACCGGTGTAGTAAAGAATACGCTCGGTCGTGGTGGTCTTACCGGCATCGATGTGAGCCATGATGCCGATGTTACGGGTATCGGAAAGCTTGTACTTAGGCTTAGCCATGTTAGTTCCTTACCTTAACTTACCAACGATAGTGAGAGAACGCGCGGTTGGCCTCGGCCATCTTGAAGACGTCCTCACGCTTCTTGACGGAAGCGCCCAGGCCGTTGGAAGCGTCGAGGATCTCGTTGGCGAGACGCTCGGCCATGGTCTTCTCCTTGCGAGCGCGGGAGAAGTTGACGATCCAGCGAATGCCCAGAGCGGTGGAACGACGGGAGTTGACCTCCATCGGGACCTGATAGGTAGCGCCACCGACACGCTTGGGCTTAACCTCGAGCGTGGGCTTGACGTTGTCCATAGCCTTCTTGAAGGTAGCGAGAGCGTCGCCACCCTCAGACTTCTCGGCAACGATCTCGAAAGCGGTGTAAACGATGCGCTCAGCGGTGGCCTTCTTGCCGTCAAGAAGGACCTTGTTGATGAGCTGAGTCACCAGGCGGTTGTTGTAAACGGCGTCAGGCTGAACCTCACGACGATTAGCTGCTGCACGACGCGGCATGTGAAATCTCCTTAAGTGTCTACCGTGCGGCGCTTAGGCGGCACACGGCGAAAGTATCAAAACGTTATCTGGCTTATTTAGCTTGGGGCGCTTAGCACCGTACTTGGAACGGGCCTGCATACGGTTCTGGACCGGAGCAGCGTCGTAGGCGCCACGGATGACGTGATAACGGACACCAGGGAGGTCACGGACACGACCGCCGCGGACGAGCACGATGGAGTGCTCCTGCAGGTTGTGGCCCTCACCCGGGATGTAAGCAGTAACTTCGATGCCGTTGACGAGGCGAACACGGGCAACCTTACGAAGAGCCGAGTTCGGCTTCTTGGGGCTCGTGGTGAAGACGCGGGTGCACACGCCGCGCTTCTGGGAGTTGTGCTGCAGAGCAGCGTTCTTGGACTTCTTGGGCACGGAACGACGGCCCTGGCGAACCAGCTGGTTAATAGTAGGCAAAGCGTACTCCTTCTCGAATGATTCCAGCTTTCTGTAAAGTGCAACGGCTTGAATCGAGGGGTCAGCATCCCCCTACGAAACACGCAGTTCGATAGGATACGTGCCGTTAGCTGTGCCGTCAACAGACCACGCCGCCGGGCGTATCCCAAAATTGGCACATTTCCGCAAAGCCTACACAAAAGGAATCCCCTCCTGTGCGCGGGGGCGGATCCCCGGGCCGGGCGGCACAGGGGTTAAGTTTGCTGCTCTACAGTCCTGGCTCGCACGGAGGCCACATTAAGTGGCCTCCGGCTCGTGCGGAACTCGCGACAAACTTAACCCCTGTGCCGCCCGGGCCGGGGATCCGACGTGCTCGTCGGGGCAACGTTACCTGCCAAAAAGGGACAGGTTTATTTTGGTCGGTTTTATCTGGGGAAACGTCGCGCTCCAACGGTGATCTGCTCTCACCTGTCGCATGGAAATCGGCGGCGCTTTCGGAAGTATGCGGCAAATTCTGGACCCGCCGAGCGCACCGGGGTTTTGCGATAATAAACCCGCAGGTAGAGCGCTTGAGCATATACGGTGTGGTCGACCCATCAAGATTTTGCCGCATACTTCAGGAATGCAGGCGAATATCGTGCGGTCTAACCGCCCATTTACCGCAAAGAAGGCCGCTTCCCCTAGTAGAAAGCGGCCCCAAATCTTACGAATAGACGATGGTAAAGGGTTCCGACGTTTCGGCGCCCCCTGTTGAAGTGCAGCGTGTGCCTTCGAGCGTTACTGAAACCACTTGGTCGACATCAATCAACTTCGTTGGCACCCAAATGTTCTCTCCGCTATTGCGTCCCATCGAAACATAGAAATTGTACGCCCCTGCGTCGTCATCTTCGATAATCTGCTCTGACCCATCCTTGTAGGTGACGGTCAGTTTATGATCAACTGCTTCATAGCCCAGATCATCGATGTGCGTCTGGATGGAAAACGGGCTGATCTCGAGAGGCGAGTCATCGGAGCGGAGTTCCTTAGTATCGACGTACGCTCCAACGCTAAACTCGGGCGTCGATGCCTCGAACGGCTTCGCATCCTCTCCTTCGCCCTCGGTCCACGAGATATTCCAGGTGACCGCATGTTGAAAACCTCGCTCGCGATCCATAGAAGCAAAGTACATCGTGCCATTAATGACAGTATCGCTTGATGTGTCCTTATCAATGGTGCAGCGTGTGTCAGCCCATTCCTCGCCGAAGTTCATGCTGGGTGTACCGATGCCTTGTTCTTCTTCACCATAGAGAACAAGTTCGCCTGTCTCTGCTGCCGGCTTGTAGTAGTTAACACCATTTGGATTGGACAGCGTAAACGTCACAGCACCGCAGCCGTTTTGGTCGATAGCCATATCATGAATGTCGAGTGTATAGCCGTTGCCCTCGACGGACAGATTGACCTTCTGTACTGAACCCTCCAAGCTTTGGGGCGCGATACCATCACCAAACTCTCTGGTGTAGGTATATTTAGTCCCCGACGAGCCACCTTGAGTCCAGGTAACGGACTCTCCGTTGCCATGGTTTCCCCAGGCAGAGGCAAAATAACTGGAATTGACAACGGCGTAGGCGACCCCTCCGGTCGCCAACACCCCGGCAAGGCATCCGATCACAGCAACATACAGAGGCTTCGCGTGACCCTTTCGGCGAAGCGGCTCACCAGCAGCGGCATCAAGAACACGGTCAGCAAGATCGCTATCGGCTTGGACGGACTCGAAGGCCTGCTTGATTTGGTTGGATTTCACGGTCGCCCTCCTCTAGGATGAACTTGAGTTTCGATCTGCCGCGAGCTAAACGCGTTCGAACGGTCGCGGCTGGTACGTGCAACAACTCGGCAATCTCTGAAGTCGAGAAGCCCAGATAGTAATAGAGCACGATGGGGATACGAAATCGTTCTGGAAGCCGCATGACGTCCGACAGGACGGCCTTGGTCTCGTCCTGCGCCATCGAAAGCGAATCGGCCAGGTTCTCAATATCCTCCACGCGTCTCCACGGCTTTCGAAAGAGAGATTTGCATTCATTGATCGTGACCCGGATAAGCCATCGACGAAGATGTTCCCAGCTTTCAAATTGCG
The DNA here is from genome assembly GCA_027669525.1 of Coriobacteriaceae bacterium AM48-5. Taxonomy (GTDB): domain Bacteria; phylum Actinomycetota; class Coriobacteriia; order Coriobacteriales; family Coriobacteriaceae; genus Collinsella. The sequence goes on from JAQEDJ010000049.1 coordinate 7,134, forward strand.
CATCGCTTTTGAGTAACTTCAGAAAGACGTCTTGAGCGACATCGTCGGCGTCGGCGCGATCACGCAGGTACGTCAACGCGATCCGAAACACGACATCCCGGTGGTCTTCGACCGCCTGTCTAAATGCTTGTTCTTCCATAATCACCTCCCGGTGACGTTAATAGTTCTCGATGAGGCCCTCACCATAGATACGCTCTGACCGGACGAAATGTTTCAAATTCAAGCAGGAAAAACCTACCAAAATAAACCTGTCCCTTTTTTGGCAAGGGATCAACGGAACGCAACAGGTTGAGCATACGCAAGCGAGCGGCCCCCAGAGCGTACAAGGTGGCATGAAAAAGGCAGGGCATTGACCTTTTGGTCATGCCCTGCCTTTTGAATGACAGATTGTAGCTCTGGGGGCCGCGCAGCGACGGAGGTCGCCGCCGTTCGTTAGAACGGCGGAACTAGTTACTCCTCGTCGTTGTCCTTGGCCTCTTCGGCGTCGTCGGTGTCCACGAGCTGGTTGAGCAGCTCGTCGAGGGAAGCCATGTCCTCGTTGATCGCGCCGTTGGCGGGAGCCTTCTTGTCGTCGATCGGGCGCCCAGGAGCTCCTCGTCGGCGTCGGCGTGATGCGTCGGAGCGGAGGTACCCAGCAGGATATCGTCCGGACCGTCGGGGCTAAAGACCATCTGCAGCAGCTGCGAGAGGTCTTCCTCGTCGGCAACGTCGTCGTTGTTCTCGAGGATGTAGAGCAGATCGTGGGCCTCCAGGCCGTCACGGAGCTCCTCGATCGCCTTGGCGCCAATGCCATCGATGCGCAGCAGATCCTCCTCGGACTTGCCAACCAGGTCGCCGACCGTCTCGATGCCAACCTCGCTGAACTTGTTGGTCCAGCGCTGCGACACGCCCAGGTCGTCGAACAGGTACAGACGAGCCTTCTCGGCGGAGATGGTGTGGCCGTTGCGGGTGAACGAACCGTCAGCACCACCGAACTCGTCGTAGCCGGCCCAGTCGAGCTGCTGCGGGAGCTGCTCGTCCAGGTCCTTGAGCTCCACAGGAGCCCACTCGGGCAGCGACTTGGCGTTGGGCGAAGCCGGGCCGTCGATGTCCACGTAGCCGTCGGCCGTGCGATACGTCAGCTTGGCGTTGGCGTACGGCTTGAGGCCGGTACCAGCCGGGATCTTCTTACCGACGATGACGTTGGACTTAAGGTCGAGCAGGTGGTCGACCTTGCCCTCGATGGCAGCCTCGGTAAGGACGCCAGCGGTACGGATGAACGAAGCGCTCGACAGCCAGGAGTCGATGTTGGACGCGACCTTGAGCGTACCCAGGATGACGGGCTCGGCCACGGGAGCCTGACCGCCCAGACGGGCAACGCGCTCGACCTCGTCGGCAAACTCGTAGCGGTCGACGTACTGACCAAGCAGGTACTTGGAGTCGCCGGGTTGGTGATCTGAACGCGACGCAGCATCTGACGTGCGAGCACCTCGATGTGCTTGTCGTTCAGGTCGACGCCTTGGCTGGTGTAGACGTCCTTGACGCTCTCGACGAAGGTGTGCATCGTCGACTCGATGTCGGTCAGCTTGCGCAGGTTGCGGAAGTTAACGAAGCCCTTGGTGATCTGGTCGCCGGCGCGAACCTCGCAGCCGTCCTCGATCTCGGGCATGAAGCGCACCGAAGCGGGGACGCGACGCTCGTCGAGGACACGGGTGTGATCCTCGGAGTCGGTGAGCGTCAGCACGTACTCGGACTTCTCGGGCTTAATCGAGAGGTGGCCGGAGTACGGAGCCAGCTCGGCCTCGCGACCCAGGATCTTCTCGTTGACGTTGCCGACGATATCGAACATACGGCTGACCGTAGGCAGACCCTGCGTAATATCGTCGACGCCAGCGACGCCGCCGGAGTGAATGGTACGCATCGTAAGCTGCGTACCGGGCTCGCCGATGGACTGGGCGGCAATAATGCCGACCGCGGTACCGATGGCGACCGGACGACGGGTGGAAAGATCCCAGCCGTAGCACTTCTGGCACACGCCGTACTTGGAGCGGCAGGTGAGCAGCGCGCGAAGCTTGACCTTCTTAAGGCCGGCATCGACCATCTTCTGGATGTCAGCGACCTTCTCGATGTAGCCGTCCTGCTCAAAGAGCACGGTGCCATCGGGAGCCACGACGTCCTCAATGAAGCAACGGCCGACGAGGTCGGTGTTGAGGTCGGTGGTGCCGGGGATGATGAGGTTGTAGGTGACGCCCTCGTGCGTACCGCAGTCCTCCTCGCGGACGATGACGTCCTGGGCCACGTCGACCAGACGACGGGTCAGGTAACCAGAGTCCGAGGTGTGGGATGCGGTATCGACCAGGCCCTTACGGGCGCCGTAGGTCGAAATGAAGTACTCGAGCGGCAGCAGGCCCTCGCGGAAGTTCGCCTTAATGGGAAGGTCGATCGTCTCGCCGGACATGTCTGCCATCAGGCCACGCATGCCGCCGAGCTGACGCAGCTGGGTCTTAGAACCACGGGCGCCGGAGTCGGCCATCATGTAGAGCGGGTTCTCCTCGTCGAACAAGTCGAGCATGAGCGCTGCAACCTTATCGGTACAAGCGGTCCACTCGTTAACGACTTCGATGTGCCGCTCCGTCTCGTTGATGAAGCCCTCCTCGAAGTACTCGTTGATCTGGTCGACGTTGGCCTGGGCGCGATCGAGCAGCTCCTGCTTCTCGGCAGGGATGAGAGCGTCCCACACCGAGATGGTGAGGCCAGCGCGGGTAGCGTAGTGGAAGCCGGAGTACTTGATGGCGTCGAGGATCGGGCCGACCTTGGCCTCGGGGTAACGATCGCAGCAGTCCGCAACCAGCTTGGCCACATCGCCCTTGACCATCTTGTAGTTCATGAACTCGTAGTCTTCGGGCAGGCACTGGCGGTTGAAGATGATGCGGCCGATAGAGGTCTCGAAGCGCGCGGTCTTGTTGCCGGTGACGTCGTAGTCGACGAACTCGTTCTTGCCGTTCTTGACGCGGAAGATACGGGTGCCGTCCTCGTTGATGACGTTGGCGTTCTCGGCGGACACGCGGACCTGAATCTTGGCCTGCATGTCGACCTCGGAGCGGCAGTCATAGGCGTGCAGCGCGTCGTCGAAGCTGGCGAACACGTGGTTCTCGCCCGGCAGACCGTCGCGGACCTGGGTCAGGTAGTACACACCAATAATCATGTCCTGCGAGGGGATGTTGACCGGCTTGCCGGATGCCGGCGAGCGCAGGTTGTTCGCAGAGAGCATGAGCACGCGAGCCTCGGCCTGAGCCTGGCTGGACAGCGGCACGTGGACAGACATCTGGTCGCCGTCGAAGTCGGCGTTGAAGGGCGAGCAGACCAGCGGGTGCAGGTGGATAGCCTTGCCCTCGACCAGAACCGGCTCAAAGGCCTGGATAGACAGACGGTGCAGGGTCGGTGCGCGGTTGAGCAGCACGACGCGGCCGTCGATGACCTCTTCGAGGATATCCCACACAAAGGTGGCACCGCGGTCGATAGCGCGCTTGGCGCCCTTGATGTTCTCGACCTTGCCAAGCTCGACCAGGCGCTTCATGACGAAGGGCTTGAAGAGCTCCAGCGCCATGGTCTTGGGCAGACCGCACTGGTGCAGCAGCAGCTTGGGGTCGGTAACGATAACCGAACGGCCGGAGTAGTCGACACGTTTACCCAGCAGGTTCTGGCGGAAACGACCCTGCTTGCCCTTGAGGGCCTCGGCGAGCGACTTGAGCGGGCGACCGCCACGGCCAGAGACCGGGCGACCACGACGGCCGTTGTCGAACAGGGCGTCCACGGACTCCTGGAGCATGCGCTTCTCGTTGTTCACGATGATCGCAGGGGCGTCCAGGTCGAGCAGGCGCTTGAGTCGGTTGTTACGGTTGATCACGCGACGGTACAGGTCGTTGAGGTCGGACGCGGCGAAGCGGCCGCCGTCGAGCTGGACCATCGGGCGCAGATCGGGCGGAATGACCGGGATGACGTCCAGAATCATGTTCGCGGGGCTGTTGCCACCCTTCAGGAAGGCGTCAACGACCTCGAGGCGCTTGACGGCCTTCTCGCGCTTCTGCTTCTGAGAATCCTCGTCAGCGATGATGGCCTTGAGCTTCTCGGCCTCGGAGGGGAGGTCGATGGCAGCGAGCAGGTCGCGGACGGCCTCGGCACCCATACCACCCTTGAAGTACATGGAGTAGTAACGGGTCATCTCGCGGAACAGCGGCTCATCGGAGATGAGGTCGCGCTCGGTGAGCTTCATGAAGGCGTTGAAGGCGTCCGTGCGGAGCTGCTTCTCGTCCTTGCACTCTTCCTCGATATCGACGATGCCAGAGGCGATCTCCTCGGGGGTCAGCGGCTCCTCGTCGGAGAACTCGTCAAAGTTCTCGGGGTCGCCCTGCTCCTTGAGGGACTCGATCTGGCGGGCGCACTCGGCATCGATCTCTTCCAGATCGGCGGCGAGCTCCTCGCGCAGGTCGTCGGCGTCGGCCTCGCGAGCCTCGTAGTCAACCTCGGTGATGATGTAGCTGGCAAAGTACAGAACCTTCTCGAGGTCCTTGGACTTGATGTCGAGCATACGGCTCATCGGGAAGCTCGTGGGGCTCTTGAAGTACCAGATGTGGGACACGGGAGCGGCGAGCTCGATGTGGCCCATGCGGTCGCGACGCACCTTGGCCGAGGTGACCTCGACGCCGCAGCGCTCGCAGACGATGCCCTTAAAGCGGATGCCCTTGTACTTGCCGCAGGAGCACTCCCAGTCCTTGGCGGGACCGAAGATCTTCTCGCAGAACAGGCCGTCCTTCTCGGGCTTGAGGGTACGGTAATTGATGGTCTCCGGCTTCTTGACCTCACCGTGCGACCAGGAACGGATCTGGTCGGCGGAGGCAAGGGAGATCTTTACCGAGTCAAAATCAGTAGCTTCGAAATCTGCCACAGTCAACTACTCCTTATCAGTGGTCGTGGCGGCGACAGCTCGGGTGCCTCGGCGGTCTCGGCATCCTCGGCCTCGACGTCGGTGTCAACGCCGGCGAGCGCAGCCAGGTCGTCGAGAGCAGAGGTCTCCTCGGCGGTCACAGGGGCGGAGGCGTCCTCGTCGGCATCGTGCATGGGCTCGATGTCCAGCGCGAGGGAGCGGATCTCCTTGACGAGAACCTTGAAGGACTCGGGGATACCCGGGACAGGAACGTTCTCGCCCTTGACGATGGACTCGTAGGTCTTGACGCGGCCCACGGTATCGTCGGACTTGACGGTCAGGATCTCCTGCAGGACGTTGGAAGCGCCGTAAGCGTACAGTGCCCAAACTTCCATCTCGCCGAAGCGCTGGCCGCCGAACTGGGCCTTGCCGCCCAGAGGCTGCTGGGTAACCAGGCTGTAAGGGCCAGTCGAACGGGCGTGGATCTTGTCGTCGACCATGTGGCCGAGCTTGAGGATGTAGGACGTACCCACGGTAATGGCTCGCGGAACTCCTCGCCGGTGCGGCCGTCGAACAGACGGGTCTTGCCGCGCTCGTCAAGCTGGGTGACGAACTCGGGGCGCATGTGATCGCCAAAGGCAGCGGTGGCCTTGTTGAGCATGTTCTTGTTGGCACGACGGATGACCTCGGCGATCTCGTCCTCCTTGGCGCCGTCGAAGACGGGCGTGGCGGTGAAGAACGGACCGGGGACGTACTTGTCGGAGTCGGCCTGCTCGGTATCCCAACCGCAGGCAGCAGCCCAGCCAAGGTGGCACTCGAGCAGCTGGCCGACGTTCATACGCGAAGGAACGCCCAGCGGGTTGAGGATAACGTCGATCGGGGTACCGTCAGCCATGTAGGGCATGTCCTCGACCGGCAGAACGTTACAGATAACACCCTTGTTGCCGTGGCGGCCGGCGATCTTATCACCCTGCTGGATCTTACGACGCTGGGCGACGTAGACGCGCACCTGCTCGTTGACGCCGGGGGCCAGGTCGTCGCCGTTCTCGCGGCTAAAGCGGACGACATCGATGACGCGGCCGTAAGCGCCGTGAGGCATCTTAAGGGAGGTATCGCGGACGTCGTGGGCCTTGGCACCGAAGATGGCGCGCAGCAGGCGCTCCTCGGCGGTCAGAGCGCTCTCGCCCTTAGGCGTGACCTTGCCGACCAGGATGTCGCCAGGGCCGACCTCGGCGCCGATGCGGATGATGCCGTCCTCGTCGAGGTTGGCAAGCATGTCCTCGGAGAGGTTCGGGATCTCGCGGGTGATCTCCTCGGGGCCGAGCTTGGTGTCGCGGGCGTCGATCTCGTGACGGGTGATGTTGATGGTCGTCAGCAGGTCCTCGGCCACCAGGCGCTCGGACACGACGATACCGTCCTCGTAGTTAAAGCCTTCCCACGGCATGTAGGCCACGGTGAGGTTCTGGCCCAGTGCGAGCTCGCCGTGATCGGTCGAAGGACCGTCGGCCAGAGGCTCGCCCTGTTCAACGGTGTCACCGACGCGCACGAGCGGACGGTGGTTGATGCAGGTGGACTGGTTGGAGCGCTGGTACTTGGCCAGATGATACTCGTCCATGCCGCCGGCATGCTTGACGATAATCTTGGCGGCGTCGGCAAAGATAACCTCGCCGGCGTTCTTGGCCAGGGTGACCTCGCCGGAGTCCAGAGCGGCGCGACGCTCCATGCCGGTACCGACATAGGGAGCGGCGGGGTGAACCAGCGGCACGGCCTGACGCTGCATGTTAGCGCCCATCAGCGTACGCTTGGCGTCGTCGTGCTCAAGGAACGGGATCAGCGTGGCTGCGACGGAGAGCATCTGACGCGGCGAGACGTCCATGTAGTCGACGTCCTCGACGGGCACGTCGGCGGGAGCGCCGAAGGAACCGTCGAAGTCGCGGGTACGGGCGATCACGGTGTGCGGGCGGACAAGCTTGCCCTCGGCATCGGTCGTGATGAACTCGTTGGTCTTGGGATCGAGCGGCGTGTTGGCCGGCGCGATAACGTGCTTCTCTTCCTCGTCAGCGGTCATCCAGTCGATCTGGTCGGTGGCAACGCCGTTCTCGACGCGACGGAACGGGGCCTCGATGAAGCCATACTCGTTGACGCGGGCGTAGAGGGCGAGCGAGCCGATCAGGCCGATGTTGGGGCCTCGGGGGTCTCGATCGGGCACATGCGGCTGTAGTGCGAGTTGTGAACGTCGCGGACGGCCGTCGGCACGTTGGTGCGGCGGCTGGAGCCGGACTTGTGACCGGCAAGACCACCAGGGCCGAGTGCGGACAGACGGCGCTTGTGGGTCAGACCGGTCAGGGGGTTCGCCTGGTCCATGAACTGCGAGAGCTGCGAGGAACCGAAGAACTCCTTGATGGAGGCCACGATCGGGCGGATGTTGATGAGCGACTGTGGGGTTATCTCGTCGATGTCCTGGGAGCTCATGCGCTCACGGACGACGCGCTCCATACGGCTCATGCCGATACGGAATTGGTTGGCGACGAGCTCGCCAACGGTGCGGATACGGCGGTTGCCAAAGTGGTCGATGTCGTCGACCTTGAAGCCCTGCTCGCCGGCAGCGAGGGACAGCAGGTAGCGCAGCGTCGCGACGATATCCTCGTCGGTGAGCACCGTGACCTCTTCCTCGGTGGTGAGGTTGAGCTTCTTGTTGACCTTGTAACGACCGACGCGGGCCAGATCGTAGCGCTGCGGGTTAAAGAGCAGGCCCTCGAGCAGGCTGCGGGAAGCGTCCACGGTGGGAGGCTCGCCTGGGCGCAGGCGACGGTAGATCTCGATGAGGCGTCCTCGCGGGTGAGGGCGGTGTCGCGCTCCAGGGTGCGCTTGATCACATCGGAGTTGCCGAGCAGCTCGATGATGTCGTCGTTGGTGACGGCGATGCCAAGGGCGCGCAGGAACATCGTGGCGCTCTGCTTGCGCTTACGGTCGATGGAGACCATGAGCTGGTCGCGCTTGTCGACCTCAAACTCAAGCCAGGCACCGCGGGACGGGATGATCTGGGCCTTGTAGATCTGCTTGCCCGAATCCATCTCGGAGCTGTAGTACACGCCCGGGGAGCGGACGAGCTGCGAGACGACGATACGCTCGGTACCGTTGATGATGAAGGTGCCCTGATCGGTCATCATGGGGAAGTCGCCCATAAAGACGAGCTGCTCCTTGATCTCGCCGGTCTCCTTGTTGGTGAGACGGACGTCGGTCAGAAGCGGAGCCTGATAGGTCATATCCTTCTCGCGGCACTCCTCGACGGTGTGCGCGGGGTCGCCGAACTGATGCTCGCCGAAGGTAACCTCGAGAACATGGTTCTGGCTCTGGATGGGGCTGGATTCCTTGAACGCCTCACGAAGGCCCTCGTCCTTAAAACGCTCAAAGGATTCCCTTTGAACAGAGATAAGGTTGGGGAGCTCCATGGCCTCCGGGATTTTCCCGAAGCTGACGCGCTTGCGCTCAGTGGCAGTGTATGCGTAGGTCACCAGGTTTTTCCTCCTTCACGGAAATGCTCGGTGGGTTGGCGAGGCATAGCTTCGCCAGTTATCGCAACCTAATAGTTTATCAGGTACCGACCGTTGGGCAAGAAAAGCCTTGACGCGATTGAGTTTTTGGAGTAGCAAAGTTTTTCGACAGAAAACACGCAGGTAGATGTATGTGTATCGAACATCTGTTCATATATTTTCTGTGAACAGAGAGCCAGCAATCGCAGCTCTTATAAAAAACGGGCGCGAACCGAGGTCCACGCCCGTAAATGTCGGTGCCCGATGGCTTACTTGCGCATCAATCCGCCGCGCTCGTCGATGGCGTCCCAGAAGGCATCGGCAAAGCGGGGGTCGTTTGCAGCCATGAGGGCGTTAGTGGCCATCCAACCAGAGGGAGTGCCGGTGTCGTAGCCCGACAGCGGGTCGATGACGACGGCGTACATGGCCTCGCGGTCGAGCGAACGGGCCATGGCGTCGGTGAGCTGGATCTCGCCGCCCTTGCCGGCCTGCTGATCTGCCAGCAAGTCCATGACCAGCGGGCTCAGCAGGTAGCGACCGACGATGTACAGGTTGGACGGAGCCGCCTCGGGAGCGGGCTTCTCGACCAGACCGCCGATGCGCCAGACAGCGCCCGGCTCGGCATCGGCAACGTTCTCGGCGCCCTCGAGCGAACCGACGCGCTCGCCGGCGATAACGCCGTAGCGGCTGACTTCCTCGGGCGAGCAAGCAGCGACGGCGATAACCGAAGCGCCACCGTGCTCCTTGGAAACGGCGAGCATCTTGTCGCAGATATCGCGGTTAGGCACAACGTAGTCGCCCAGAAGAACCAGGAAGTTCTCCCCTGCCACGGCGTCGGCAGCAGAGCGAATAGCATGGCCGAGGCCCTTGGGCTCGTACTGATAACGGAAGTCGACCGGCATACCGCCAGCGTGGGCGACAGCATCGGCATAGGCGTTCTTGCCGCGCTCGCGCAGCAGGTTCTCGAGCGAGCGATCAGGCTGGAAGTAGTTCAGTAGCTCGGGCTTACCGGGAGAAGTAACGATGATGGCATCGTCGACCTCCTCGGGCTCGAGCGCCTCCTCGACGACGTACTGAATGACGGGCTTGTCGAGCACCGGCAGCATCTCTTTGGGCGTGCACTTGGTGCCAGGCAGAAAACGCGTGCCAAGACCGGCGGCGGGGATGATTGCCTTCATGTTATTCAAAGATCCTTTCGCAGGCGCAAAAGCGCCCCATGCGTGCGGCACACAGCCGCAGACCAAATTGCGATACCCAAGCATCTTACCGCTGGAACTATATGTCGCTACAAGGCAGAGACAATTCTTCAGCAGGTCAACGCAAATTATGCTCGAATGGTGCAATTTTATTGCCCAACGGCAGGGCACCCGATACGACGCAAATCACAGAACATGGCAGTTTGAGCAACCGATGCCGAGGGACCGAAAAAATCAGAACCACCCTTAAAAAGGGTGGTTTGCTCTTAGGGTATAACCCACGGGCCCCGGGCTCGCGTCTAAAGGCGCGGGCCCGGACTTCGTCCAGGCCTAGTGCATC